>DOVG01000281.1:6268-8120 GCA_003520205.1 Lachnospiraceae bacterium | reverse complement strand
TATATCAATTACAAATCATGTACAACAACATCATAGCAAGTAAGTCGTGCAATGTACAATAAAGTGGAGTGCTGTATTTTGTGTTTGACAAGGGATAGTTTCCGCATTATAACTATGTAGGAGATTAACTGGGGTTTATTATGTATTGTGAAGGGTATTGTATATGAAACAGGGAATCATAGTAGTTAATCATGGAACTTCAGATTTTGAAGTCCGTCGAAATACCATAGAGGAACTGGTGCTGTCAATTGGTGACAGATATGAAGATGCTGATATAGCCAGTGCCTATACTGATGGTGAGGTAAGGCGTAAGCTTCGCGAGATCAGCGGCGAGAAGATACAGAATGTTAAGGCGACGATTCTTTCCATGAAGGAAAGGGGCGTTACACATCTTTCGGTCATAACTACAGATATAATAGAAGATGCAGATCATAAAAGAATCAGGGAAGACGTAAGTGCTTTGGCAGGCATTTTCAAGGACGTTAGGATTACGAAGCCCCTGATTGCAGATACAAAGGATTCTAATCTTGTTGCGAGAGCTTTTTATAGTGCATTTAGTGATATAGTTGGCGATGATCATATGGTGGTTATTGCCTGTGATGACAGAACTGTCTATGAGGATCAGGAACCTGATTTTTTCATGGATGAAGTATTTGATAAACCACTTGAAAGTCTTGAGAATTCTCTCAGGGAGTTTATAAAAAACAGTTATGTGGCATCCGTAAGCGGTAAGAGAAAGCTTTACAAGGTTATCAAAGAGATTAATTCCATAAATGATGGGAATAAGAAAAGAATAGTTCTCGTCCCTCTTGAATTTATAGCCGGCGCTGATATAGAAAATGAAGTTTCCAGAAAACTTCCTGAACTGGTAGACAGACTCAGGGAAGAGGATTATGATGTGGATGTAATCTTTAAAGGGTTAGGCGAATATGATGCCTTCCAGAGATTATATCTCAAGCATCTGTATGATGAAATGTATTAAATGGAGAATGAAATGAAGATTATTATTGCGGGCTGCGGAAAGGTAGGTCAGGCTCTTGCCATGACTCTTACTGACAGCGGTCACGAAGTAACTGTTATTGATAAAAATCAGGAGGCTATGCTGACTGTAACAAACAGTGCGGATGTTATAGGCTACCAGGGAGATTGTACAAGTATTACGACTCAGCTGGAAGCAGGAGTAAAAAAGGCAGATCTTCTGATAGCTGTAGCAGGTGATGATGAGATAAATATGCTTGCATGTCTTATAGCCAGAAAGACCGGACATACACATACTATCGCAAGAATACGAAGACCTCAGTATACTGATGAGATAAGCTATATCAGAGAAGAACTGGGACTTTCAATGACAATTAATCCTGAGAGGGTTGCTGCTGCAGAAATGGCAAGACTTATACAGATTCCGTCAGCTCTCGAGGTTGATACATTTGCAAAAGGAAAAGTAAGTCTTATAGGAATCAGGATACCGGAGAATTCAGTGCTGGATAATCTTCAGATAAAGAATCTCTCCCGTAAGGTTACATCAAATGCTCTTATATGTGTTACTGAGCATAATGGCAGGATAATCATTCCTAACGGTGATACCGTTCTTGCTTCAGGCGATAAGATATCAGTTACACTTCCACTTCCGGATGTAAGTGATTTTCTGAATAAGATAGGTATACATGCCAAGAAGATTAAGAATGTAATGATAGCAGGTGGCGGTACGACAGGCTTCTACCTTGCTGAGAGACTTATATCTCACAAGATAAATGTAAAAATTATAGAGAAGGATCCTGAGAGATGTGAAGAACTTGCAGGTCTTCTTCCAAAGGCAATGATAATATGTGGTGATGCTACGGAGAAGAATCTG
>DOVG01000281.1:0-6136 GCA_003520205.1 Lachnospiraceae bacterium | reverse complement strand
GATAAGCTGAATACAAAGATTAAAGTAATTACGCGTGTTCATAGGAATTCATATGAAGATCTTGTTACAGAGCTTCCGGTTGGAAATATAATCAGTACAAAGTCTATAACGACTGACTATATAGCAGGATATGTAAGGTCGATGCAGAACTCCATAGGTAGTGAAGTTGAAGCGCTGTATCAGATAATGAATAATAAAGTAGAAGCTCTGGAACTTGCAGTAGGGCAGGATTTTGAGTATGCTGGAACAGAGCTTAAAGATTTAGATATTATAGATAATACTCTCATATGCTGTATAAACAGAAAAGGAACGATTATAAGACCCGGTGGACGTGATAGCCTTGAGATAGGAGACAGCGTAGTAGTAGTTACTACAAATAAGGGACTTAACAGCATTCATGAGATAGTAAGGAAGTAGACAAATGAACTCTAAAGTAATCATACATACTATTGGAAAGATTCTCAAACTCGAAGGGTTTCTTTTTGCTATACCCATTATCTTTGGAGTGTATTATTCAGAGAAAGCAACTATCAGTTTATGCATAGTTGCTTTTTTATCTATTGCTTCCGGATTTCTTCTTAGCATGATAAAGCCTGATAAAAAGGCTATAAGGGCAAGAGAAGGAATGATAATAACCGGACTGGCATGGATAATTCTTAGTATAGTTGGTTCACTTCCATTTATTATATCAGGAGCTATTCCATCATTTACAGATGCAGTTTTCGAGACAGCCTCCGGTTTTACAACTACAGGAGCCAGTATACTCACTGACCTGGAAGCAATGCCAAGATGTCTCTTAATGTGGAGAAGCCTTACCCACTGGATAGGTGGAATGGGAATACTTGTGTTTATGATAATATTTATCCCATCCAGTGCTGATGAGATGAATATCATGAGAGCAGAGAGCCCGGGACCGTCTGTAGAGAAGATGGTACCAAAGGTCAGAGAGACTGCCCTTATACTTTACTCTATATACTTTGTAATGACGGTAGTACTTATAATAGCCCTGGTAATTGCGGGTATGCCTCTTTTTGATAGTATTTGTCTATCTTTTGGTACGGCAGGAACAGGTGGATTTGGTATTCACTCAGACAGTATAGCAGGTTACAGTCATGCCTGTCAGAACATTATAACCATAGGTATGGTTATGTTTGGAGTTAATTTCAATCTCTACTTTCTTATAGTTATGAGAAAGTTCAAGGATATCAGGCATTCCGAAGAGGTTATCAGTTATCTGGTTATATATCTGGTTGCATCAATTCTTGTAACCATAGGTACATTTGGTGGTATAGTAACTAAGCTGGGATGGGAAGGTGCAGAAAGCTTCGGCAGATTACCTGAAGCCATTCATCATGCGACGTTTCAGGTGGCATCGGTTATGACTACAACCGGTTATGCTACAACAGACTTTAACCTCTGGGCAGGAATGCCGAAGGCTGTACTTGTGTTTATCATGTTTATAGGGGCTTGTGCCGGAAGTACCGGAGGAGGTATTAAGGTATCCAGATGGATATTATATAATAAGCAGATAGCTCATGAGATAGAAAGACTGATACATCCAAATGCTGTTACGAAAGTAAGGCTTGATGGAAAGGTAGTAGATGATAAAACTATCAGGACAGCAAATGTATATCTGATGGCATTTGTTTTTCTATTCGTTTTATCGCTTTTCATCATTTCCTTTGACGGATATGATCTTGTGACAACATTTACATCGGTAGCAGCGACTATCAATAATATAGGACCGGGACTCGGAGTAGTAGGACCGCTTGGCGGTTTCTCAGAGTTCAGTAATCTGTCCAAATGGGTATTTATATTTGATATGATAGCTGGACGTCTGGAACTATTCCCGATACTAATTATATTCTCACCATATACCTGGAGAAGAAAGTAAGATGCAGAAAGAATATGTAAGTGAAAGAAAAAAGAAAATGCAGTCGGCACAGCTGATACCGCTCAGCTTTCTTGCGGCTATAGTGGTAGGAACTATATTACTGTGTCTTCCTTTTGCTACGGTTGAGGGAGAAAGTACCAGTCTGGTTACGGCTTTATTTACTGCAACAACTTCTATATGTGTTACAGGTCTGGTAGTAGTAGATTCATTTGCCCACTGGACTCTTTTTGGGAAAATAGTGATTCTGATCATGATACAGCTGGGAGGTCTGGGAATCATCTCTGTTACATCGATTCTTATGCTTGCACTACATAGGAGATTTTCTCTTCAGCAGACACTTATTCTTCATGACGCCTTTAATCTGAGTACAGTGTCAGGACTAATGAAGTTTCTGTCTGGTGTATTCAAAGGAACCTTCATAGTTGAAGGAATAGGTGCACTGGTATACATGATAGTTTTCGTGCCGAAGTTTGGTCCTGTCGGGATATGGTATTCTATCTTTACCTCTATTTCGGCATTCTGTAATGCAGGTATTGATATACTCGGACCGGACAGTCTGATAAGCTACAATATGAATCCGGTTATTATCATAAATACGAGTCTTCTGATAATTATGGGAGGCTTGGGATATGTGGTATGGTTTGATTTTATAAAAGGTTTCAAAGAAGGATTTAAGAAAGGATATTCTCTGAAGCTTATTGTAAAGAGAATAAGTGAACATTCCAAGCTTGTTATTAACGTTACAATGTTTCTTATTCTCGCAGGTGCTCTGGGTGTATTTGTGATGGAATATTCTAATCCGGAGACTATAGGAAATATGTCGCTAGGCGGGAAGATACTTAACAGTTTATTCCAGTCCATTACCTTCAGAACAGCAGGCTTTGCAGCTGTTCCGCAGGATAAGCTTACTGAAGGCACCTGTGTTATGGGACTTCTGTGGATGTTTATCGGTGGCTCTCCGGTGGGTACTGCAGGTGGAGTTAAAACTATTACATTTTTCTTCTGCTTCTTAAATACTGTTTCATTTATCAGAAACAGAAATGAAAATGTAGTATGTGGAAGAAAGGTTACTTCAGATATGATTCATAAGGCATCAGCTATAGTAACAGTGAGCGCGCTTGTTACATTTGTTCTGCTGATAATGCTCTTATGTGTGGAGGATGTAAGTCTCCTTGATGCATCCTATGAGATGTTCAGTGCGACTGCAACAGTAGGTTTGTCCAGATGTCTTACTCCGACACTTCACGTAGGTGGTCGTCTGATAGTTATAGTTGCGATGTACCTGGGAAGAATAGGACCTATATCCATGGCTCTTTTCTTTAATCAGGGTGGAAATAATGATAGAAATAATATAAGCTATGCTAAGGGAAATTTCTTTGTTGGTTAGCCCTTGATATAGCAAAGTCCTGTTACATGTAAACTAAAAAAGATTCTCCACTTCGCTCAGAATGACATGTGGGAAGCTTTTATAAGTAAAATAAGTAAGTAAAGGGGAAATGGTAAAATGGGGAAGAAAATAATGATAGTAGGTGCCAACTTTGATGATAAGGGCTCGCAGGCAAAGCTCTTTATAGTAATCGATAAGTTGAGACAGCGATATAATGACTGTGAATTCTTTTATGCACATAATGGGGAACAATTTGAGGATTCTTATTATAGATTTAGTAAGATATTATATACTAAAAAGGTTCAGTCTCAGGTACTCAAAGCTAATCCTTTAAGTAATATAACAAAAATATTTCAAAAGAAGGATAATACTATATCGACTGATGCTACTGATATAATTCCCAAGATGGATCTGATAATAGATGTGAGTGACCATGCTTTGTCAGCTGAATCAAGTATGGCGGATGTAGAGTTCTATCTGGATAACATCAGACTGGCTAAAAAGTATAAAATTCCTATTATTCTTATGCCGCAATCATTTGGACCTTTCAATTTTAATCGCGATAATATGTATATTCTGGGAGATATGAAGGACCTGCTTTTTTATCCCAAAGCTATTTATGCGCGCGAGAAGTTTGGTTATGATGAAATGATGGGATATTTTGGCCTTGATAATATCAGACGCTCTACGGACATGCTCCTGATAAATGAGGAAATTGTTCTGACTAATGTGCTTACGAGATTCTATAGACCGCAAGTTCCTGAAATTACAGAAGATAATAACGTAGCTGTTATACCTAATGCCATTTGCTTTGGTAAAAAGTATTATGAGCATAGTATGGATATGTATCAGAAGCTTTTTGAAGCACTCAGAAATGCTAATAAAAATGTATATATCTTTGCTCAGGCTTTATCGGATATGGAAACATGTAAGGAGCTGTATAACAGCTATGCTAATTTTGGAAATCTCCATTTGATAGATAAAGAAATGGACTCAATAGAATTAAATATGATTATGAAGAAATTCGAAGTTGTTATAAGTTCCCGTTATCTGGCGTGTGTTCAGGCTTATAAAAACTTTATACCTGTTTTGCTTCTTGGAACAGGAGTAAGATATAAAGAGCTGGCAGAGCTTTTAGGACAGGAAAATCTTTTCTTCGATGTTCTTTCTGAAGATTGTAATAACTTTGATGTTTTAGATGCACTGAATGGATTACTTCGAGATGAAGATGTGGCAAAGACAAGAATTCAGACTCGTATGTTAAATATTCAGACTAAATCCTGCTTCGATGTATTCGATGAAATAAAATGGAAGAATTAGTCAGGGTATTAAATAGTGTAAATATATTAAGGAGATAGTAAATATGAAACAGGTGGCTGTACTGGGACTTGGACGATTTGGAAGAAAACTGGCTGTTAGTTTATATGAAAATGGTGCTGATGTAATGGCTGTAGATAAGTGTGAGGATATAGTAGAGAATATATCCGGAAGTGTGACTTATGCCGTTAGAGCAGATATATCTAATGCCGATGCCTTGAAAGGACTGGGACTGGAAAATATGGATACGGTTGTTGTTGGAATCGGATCCGAGCTTACTTCCAGTATCATGGCAGTAATGGTTTCAAAGGAGCTTGGTGTCCCATATGTAGTTGCTAAAGCATCTGATGAAAGAATGGGTTCTATACTTAAGAAGATAGGAGCTGATAAGATTATCTATCCTGAAGAGGAGACTGGTGAAAGAACAGCAAGAATACTTATGTCAGACTCCTTTATGGAATTCTTTGACATAGACAGCAACCTGTGTATTCTTGAGATGAAGCCTAAGAAGGAGTGGATCGGTAAGAACCTGATAGAGCTTGATCTTAGAGAAAAGTATAAGATAAATGTTGTGGCAATAAAGGATGATAACAGGATGAGTTCCTTTGTTGATCCGAAGAAGCCTATAGAAGAGAATGTGACACTACTTGTTTTAACTGAAAAGAAAGATTTGAAGAATCTTTAATTAAGAAGAACCTCCGGAAATTTTTTTCCGGAGGTTCTTCTTAGGTTTTATAAAATGTATCAGATTTTTTATGAAAGATGCTCAATACCTTCATAGGTGAAATTCATACCGGTTATACCACCTGCTGATACCAGTCCGTCTAATGGAATACCGGCTTTACAGAATGGACACTCATGTGAATTATAAGAAGCATAACCTTCTATATCATTTACATGGAATATGGAATGTATATCATATCCCTGAATAGAATCTATGGCTGAGAATATGGATGAAACTCCTGCAAGAGTACCTCCATAATACTGAATACATTCAATAGCCTGTTCAGTTGTATGACCTGTAGTAATTGTTGACAGGAGCAGCAGAACATGTCTGTTTCTGATCATCGGTACAACGTCATCTTTAAAAGTCATCTGTCCAACAGAATTAACTTCAGGTGTAGTTATATACATAGTACCGTGCTGATTCATAGACATGATACCTGAATCGGTCAGTGCATCAGCAAGATAAGCTCCTATTACATTTGTTCCGTCCAGACATACGATTGTATCTACTATAGTTGTTGCCAGATATTCATGACTCATGGACTTGGCAACAGCCTTTGCTTCATTTGCTCTTGCTTTAAGAGTAGTAAGATCAATATAGTAATTGATATGAGATGAAGTAGTAGCAAAATGTCCCTGCATAACCTTGAGATTTATAAGGTTATTATATGGTGAGTTAATCTTATATGTTTGCATTTATAAACCCCCTTAGTTTGTAATAATTTGATGTAGGTGTCAAAAGTACCTTTTGACACCATATGACATACGGATTGCTCCATTTCTTACGAAATTCTCGCAATCCTAGAAACATT
>DOVG01000033.1 GCA_003520205.1 Lachnospiraceae bacterium | reverse complement strand
ATGAAATCTAAAGAGAAAACTAAAAATAAATATCATAATTTCTTAAAAAAAAGATATATTATATTTGTATTAGTTGTTTTGATTATTCTTATATTTCTTACAGTGGCGATATACAATTATAGTGGGACTGAAGCGGCGGCGATTAATAAGGCGAAGAGAATATCGCAGGAATATATGAAAAAGGAATATGGAGTATCTTTAGAAGTAGAAGATGTCAGAGAGAGTATATTTAAGAAGGTCGATTATCATGTAGTATATCGATTATCTGGCACGTCTAATGTGTATGTTGGAGTCTCTCTTGAAGGGAAAAAAGTATTATATGATAATTATGTTGAAGCATGTATATTTGATAAGATGAATCAGAACTATCGCGAGGAAGCTGAGGCTATCTGGGATCATATGGCAGAAGTTGAAATCGGAGGAAATATACTGTACCCAGAAGATAAATATCTCTCGCAAGATAAGAAGATAAATTATGACAGGGCGATGTATGGAGCGGAGTTTGAACTGAATATTGTTTCCAGAACATTTAACCTGGAGCAAAGTGCAAACGCTCTATATAATACCATGGTGTACTTTAAACATAATGATATTAAGATTAGCAAAATACTCTTTTTTGATTTTTCCAGTGATGAATACAAGAATTATAAAACCTATATTTTGGAAGACTTGGAGCAGTTTGAAGATACTGATATGGTTCTGGATTACCTGAAGAATTACACGGAAGAATAAGTGTGTAGACTGCTTTACACCATATATCCTGCTAATCTCTTAGGTATAGATATAGAGATGAAATGAGTATGTTCATTGGCAGGTTATGCACGGAAATGTACATCTTATTCGTGATTTATTGAAACAGATTATAATTTAAAGTATAAGAAATGACTGAGAGGTATCAGAATTGAAAATATTTGTTAAAGACAAAATGAATCTTTCTGAAACTGAAGTTGAGATTAGATGTAAGGAAAGAGACACAGAGGTTGAGGCTGTTCTCGAAGCTGTCAAAAGTGTAAGTTATACATTATTGGGAGAAAAGGAAAATGGAGATAAGGAACCGGTACGAATCTCCAGAGTACTTTACTTTGAAGCGGTTGATAGAAATGTATTTGCTTATACAACTGATAACTTCTACCGTGTTAAGAGGACACTTTACGATCTTGAGGATTATCTGACTGAGAAACATTTTGTCCGAATATCCAAGTCCACTATCGTTAATCTGAAGGCCGTGAAGAGTGTGGCACCAGAAGATGGAAGAAGACTTAAGCTACTGCTCAGAAACGGTGAGTGGATAGTGGTATCCAGAAACTATGTCAGTGATTTTAAGACAGGCATAGGGATGAAGGAGGCAAAATGATGAGTAGAGAAAGAATAAAGAAGATAGTCAAAGAATCATTTTCAATTGTTGCTGTATGCTTCTCAATGGGCATCTTATTCATTGGAATAGGCTTTAGTTTTTTTAATATAAATATAGTACCTGTTAATATAATCAGGATATGGATGGGATTCTTCATACTAGGAATAATTACAATAATCAGAAGTGTATTTGATGCGACGAATTGGGCACGAAGTAAGCCATTCTATGTGAAGAATATACTCTTTATGCCGCTATATCTGATAGTTGCAATTGCTATGGCAATGGGTATTGTTAAGGGACAGGGAGTTATAATGTCTATGCCGCTTATGATACTGTATGCAGTAATATTTCTTATTGTATTTATAATTAGACAGCTTATAGAATATATTATACAAAAAGCTAAAACTAATAAAATGAATGATGCTCTTAAAGAATTTCAAAAGGAGCATTCATGGGATGAAGAAGAATAAAGCTTTAATAGTTATAAGAATTGTAGCAGCACTTATTGTGTGGTTATTAATCAATAAGTTTTACGATGCATTTGCAGATCCGATGCTCGAGGGGAAATTCCCGGAAGTAATCAGATTGATTTTACGCGGTATGGTTGTCCCTTATACGGTTGCAATAGGAGCAAGCTACCTTATACTTAGAGGAATGGAAGTTTCTGGTGAATCTGGTGGAGAAGCATCAGATATTTTGGGATATGAAAACCAGAAGATTGTGGTAACTCCCGGATTTATTATAAAAGCATTTCTGGTTCAGACAGGGATTAGCATGCCGGTTATTCTGATATCCAATATAATACTGACTATAATAGGAATAGCCCCTCATGGAATGACTGCGGAGGAAATATCAGGTAAGAACTGTTTGTATTATATCGTATTGCTGCTGGTCTTTGCTCCTGTGATGGAGGAACTGTTTTTCAGAAAGCTGATCTTAGATAGATTGATTGTAATCGGTGAGGCAGGTGCAATCATTATATCAGCGTTTTTATTCGGATTTCCACATGTGTTTTCTCAGGGTATTCCGCAGATGTTTGGTACATTTATAATAGGCATTGCATGGGCTTATGTAAGAATTAAGACAGGCAGGCTTTGGCCGGGTATTATACTTCATATAATGTTTAATCTATATGGATGCTACTTTGCTTTGTTTATGGCGAAATCCCCAATAACTACTGTAATTTTTATGTTCATTAGTGTGATAATAATGCCGATAATCGCAATTGTTATATTGACAAAAAAACATCAATATAATAAATATGAATATGAAAATGCTTAATTAAAATATTATTTCCACGAACTTTATGTTTATAAGTGAATTTCTGAAACAGGTAATAAGGTGTATTTATGAAGGATATAAAAGAAGAATTAAACAGTGAATTACGGGAGAAGCTTACAAAGCTCGAAGATTATATACGTGATTTGGGGTCATTGGCGGTCGGATTTTCAGGTGGGGTTGACTCGTCACTCCTTCTTATCGTTGCTCATAATGTTTTAGGGGATAAAGCTATTGCAATAACCGGAGCAGATGCATCTATACCTGAGAGAGAACTGAATGAGGCAAAAAAGTTTTGTGAAGAGCGTGGTATTAAACAGATAATATGTACTGTAGATCCTTTGAAAATCGAAGGTTTCAGAAAAAACAGTCCTGACAGATGCTATTTCTGTAAATATGGTATTTTTACAGAGATAAAAAAACTTGCGGAGGAAAATGGAATTAAATATGCAGCAGAAGGCTCGAATATGGATGATCTGGGGGACTACCGTCCCGGACTTCGTGCTGTTGAAGAGCTTTCTGTAAAAAGTCCTTTAAGAGAGGCCGGACTTACAAAGTCTGAAATCAGGGAAATATCCAAAGCAATGGGACTTCCAACATGGAGTAAACCTGCTTATGCATGTCTGGCTTCACGTTTCGTTTATGGTGAGGAGATAACTGAAGAGAAACTTCATATGATAGATATGGCGGAGCAGTTTCTGATTGAGCACGGCTTCTATGAAGAACGTGTCCGTATGCATGGAAATATAGCGAGAATTGAAGTTCCTGCAAAGGACATACCTCGACTTGCTTCTGATGAAATCCGGGAGGAAGTCTATAAGAGATTTAAAGAAATTGGTTTTCTCTTTGTTACGCTTGATATGAGAGGCTATAAGCTTGGAAGCATGAATGAGACAATAAAAAAATAGTGTATGAGGTAGGTGAATTATGAAGTTATTATTCATAAATGCTTGTGTCAGGGGTGAATCAAGAACCAGAAGACTTGCAGATAAACTGTTACTAAAGATAAATAAATCATATGATGAGGTTTGTCTGAAGGATATCTCATTTCCAATAGTAGATGAAACCTTTCTAAATGAAAGAAGTAGACTTGCTGCTGAAAATGATTTTGATAATCCATCTTTTAAGCTGGCAAAGCAGTTTTCTGAAGCGGATGAGATAGTGATAGCGGCACCTTATTGGGACCTTTCTTTTCCGGCATCATTAAAGCAGTATTTTGAACAGATTAATGTAGTTGGTATAACTTTTAAATACACAGAAGAAGGTGTTCCTGTAGGTCTATGTAAGGCAAAAAGACTTTTTGTTGTTTCTACTGCCGGTGGTTATTTCGCACCGGAAGAATATGGTTTTGGATACATAAAAGCATTGGCAGAGAACTATTATGGAATTAAAGAAGTGAGGCATATAAAAGCATTGGGGCTTGATATATTTGGGGCTGACGAGGAAAAGATTTTATTGGATGCTGAAAATGAAATAATGGAAATGCAGATTACAAATAGCTAAGGAGAAATTATGGAACTAAAGAAAATGCCGTATAGACTGACTGTATGTAAAGTTGCAGATATTTCTGCTGTAGATATAAATGCAGATTTTTATTTTATCGGTAAGACAGATGAAGAGTTTTCCCTGGTCTGCAGGACAGAGGATACTCCGTCACTTACGATAGAGCGCGACGATGGGTGGAGAGGATTTCGTATCCAGGAAATACTTGATTTTTCGCTGATTGGAATTTTATCAAAACTGTCAGGTATTCTAGCAGAACATAAAATAGGTATTTTCGCTGTATCCACATATAATACAGATTATATTTTAGTGAAAGAAGAGAATTTTGAACGTGCTTTAAATGTTTTGACTTCTGAGGGATATTCAGTTGTGTAAATTACTATATAGCTTTGACTTGCAACCACGAGCTATATGCCTGAGA
>DOVG01000190.1 GCA_003520205.1 Lachnospiraceae bacterium | reverse complement strand
CTCCTTCTTATGTATATTTGTAATACATATACGTCATTAGTATAACATCTTTTGTGAAAAATTGCGAATTAAATATAAGTTGAAGATATATCTGGGTTTTGATATACTATTTGGCAAAGTGTTTAAGTGAAAATAGGAGGCAGTCATGATAGATAATGGTATTATGATGCAATACTTTGAATGGTATATGAAGAGCGAACCGGCTCTTTGGACTACGGTTAAAAAAGATGCCGAAAAGCTTAAGAAAGCCGGAGTTACTTCATTATGGCTACCGCCGGCATATAAAGGTGCATCCGGAGTGGAGGATTCCGGATATGGAGTATATGATCTCTATGATCTGGGCGAGTTTAACCAGAAAGGTACAGTAAGGACCAAGTATGGTACTAAGAAAGAATATCTTGAAGCTATAGAGGCTCTTCATGAAGCAGGGATAAATGTATATGCTGATATAGTGTTAAATCACAAGCTTGGCGCTGATGAAATGGAGAAAGTTACCGCGGAAGAGTTTAATTCGTCCAATAGATATCAGATGATTGGCGAAGGTAAGACCATAGGTGCCTGGACTAAATTTACCTTCCCGGGAAGAAAAGGTAAGTACTCTGATTTTACCTGGAACTGGAATCATTTCGATGGTATTGATTGGGATCAGTCTACCATGACAAAGGCTATTTACAAGTTTTCGGGTAAACAGTGGAATAATGAGGTAGATCTGGAAAATGGAAATTATGATTACCTCATGGGTGCTGATATAGATTTTAATAACAGAGATGTATTTGAAGAACTGGTTAGATGGGCTGTATGGTATGTTGACATTACAGGTGTTGATGGCTTCAGACTTGATGCAGTTAAGCATATACCGGCTTCCTTCTACAGAGATTTTCTGTACAGTGTAAGAGAGCAGACCGGAAAGGAGCTTTTCACGGTAGGCGAGTACTGGAATGGAAATATAAATGTACTTACAGAATACCTAAGTTCCATCAAATCAGAAGCGTCACTTTTTGATGTACCTTTGCATTATAATCTGTATCATTGTTCCAAGGCAGGAGGCGCATATGACCTTCGTACTATACTGGACGGAACACTGATGAGAACAAATCCTGTCAAGGCTGTTACTTTTGTAGATAATCATGATACTCAGCCTGGACAGTCACTTGAATCATTTGTAGAAGACTGGTTCAAACCTATGGCTTATGCCATCATTCTTCTCAGAGAAGAAGGGTATCCATGCGTATTCTATGGTGATTATAAAGGAATACCTCATGACAAGATAAAGTCCAAGAAGCAGCTTCTTGATAAGCTTATGAAGCTCAGAAAGACAAGAAGCTATGGTGTGCAGCATGATTATCTGGATGATCCGGATTGTATAGGATGGACCAGAGAGGGTGATGCGGATCATAAGGATTCCGGACTTGCTGTAGTTCTTTCTGATGGTAAGGGAGGAACAAAGAGAATGTATATCGGAAAGCATTTTGCCGGCTCTTACTTCTCGGATGTTATGGGAAATGCCAAGTATAATATAAAGATAGACGAAGATGGATGCGGCAACTTCTATGTAAACAGAGGCTCTGTTGCAGTATGGGTACATAAGGAACCAAAATAAGGGGGATAAATGGCTAAAACAATTAAAACGAAGGCCGTTGATGATTTATTTGAGGCTGTTCTTGCTCTGAAGGATAAAGAGGAATGCTACAAATTCTTTGAGGATATATTTACAACGAATGAAGTGCTTGGTGTAGCCGAAAGATTTGAAGTGGCCAAGCTTCTTTATCAGAATAAAACATATCTGGAAATCGCTAAGAAAACGGGTGCATCTACAGCTACTATCAGCAGAGTAAACCGTTTCCTTAGTTATGGTAATGGTAGTTGTGATGTAATATTTGAGAGACTTGGAGTGTCCAGGTCATCAAAAGAATAAGGAGAATTCACGTGGACCCCAGTGTCATTATAGAGTTAATAGTGTTGTTGTTACTTCTGGTTTTATCTGGTTTTTTTTCGTCGTGCGAAACAGCTCTTACGACAGCAAATCTTAACAAGCTTAAGGTGATAATAGACGAAAAAGGTAAAGGACATAAGGCGGCTAAGCTTATTATCAGGATGCGTGAAGATTCATCCAAACTTCTTTCGACAATACTCATCGGTAACAATGTGGTAAATATATCTGCGTCAGCACTGGCAACAGTGGTATGTACTAATCTTTTTGGCAGCAGATATGTAGGAATAGTAACCGGTGCTATTACATTTTTTGTTTTGGTTTTCGGTGAGATAACTCCGAAAACTATTGCTTCTCATAATAGTCTTAATATGTCGCTTTTCTATGCTCGACCTATCTATTATCTGATGATAATCCTTACTCCGGTCATATGGTTGCTTAATGCTATATGCAGGGGGATTTTCAGGCTGCTGGGCTTTGATCCGGATGAGAATCCTGATGCCATGACTGAAACAGAGCTGCTTAAGATAGTTGATGTCAGCAGCGAAGAAGGTGTTATAGAGAATTCTGAAAAGAAAATGATCAACAATGTGGTTGATTTTGGAGATGCAATTGCTAAGGATATAATGATTCCGAGAGCGGATATGGTCTGTGTGGATGCAAGCATTTCTTATAATGAGCTGCTTGAGCTTATTGGAGAGGAAGGCTATTCCAGAATACCTATATATGATGAAACCAAAGATCATATAATCGGAATACTCCATATAAAGGATATACTGCTGGATCTCGGCAAGAAAGCACCTGATGATTTTAACATCAAGGATATGATGAGAGAAGCAGTATATGTATATGAATATCAGCGTACTGCTGAGATATTTGCCGATCTTAAAATGTCTGCCGATAATATGTGCATAGTGCTTGATGAGTATGGCATTACTGCAGGACTTATAACTATGGAAGACCTGATAGAGGAAATCGTTGGTGATATACGTGACGAGTATGATGAAAATGAGGATGATCTTATCCGGGAAATCAGTCCGGGACATTATGATGTAGACGGTTCGATTAAGCTTGATGATCTGAATGATGCGCTTGGAACGTCTCTCACATCTGATGATTATGATTCCCTTGGTGGACTTATGATAGAACTGCTGGACAGACTTCCGGCTGAAGGAGATATGGTCAGAACGGGTGAAGTTACGCTTAAATGTAGTAAAGTTATTAAAAACAGAGTTGAGAGGGTCGACCTTTTTAAAGAGGATTAATGCATTTGAGGTGGGGAATGGATAATGAAATAAAAGAGTTTAAAAAGTATATAAGAGATATGATAAAGCTTGATTTTGTATCTCCGGAAGATATACCCGATGTAGAGATGTACATGGAGTATCTGACAAGATTTATGGATGAAAAGCTTGGTGGCAATCTGCGAAATGGTGACGAGCATGTGCTTACCAAGAATATGATCAACAATTATACCAAGAATGGGCTGCTTCCGCCTCCGGAGAAGAAAAAGTATAATCAGAATCATCTGATTCTTCTCATATACATTTACTATATGAAAAATGTAATATCAATTGAGGATATCCGAAAGCTCATGAAACCTCTTCTTGACGGGGATATGTACAGTGACAGGCTGTATGAGGTATATGAAAAGACCTTTGAAATGGAGAGACCGGAGTATTTTAATATAGTGACAAGTACAGTTAAGGCAGCTCAGATTACGGACAAGAAGATATCTAAACAGGATGATGAATATCTTAATAAGATGCTTTTCATATTCTTACTGGGATATGATGTATATAGCAAGAAACGTCTGATCGAGAAATTGATCGACGAACTATAGAAGGAGAAAATTATGATAAGCGCAAATAATATATCGCTGAGATTCGGGAAGAAAGCACTTTTTGAGGATGTAAATATTACCTTTACCCCGGGTAACTGTTACGGTCTTATAGGTGCAAATGGAGCAGGAAAGTCCACATTTCTTAAAATTCTTTCTGGTGAACTGGAGTCTACGACAGGTGATGTAACCATGGATCCGGGAGAGAGACTTTCGGTTCTTGAACAGGATCACTTTAAGTATGATGACTACACTGTTATTGATACAGTCATAATGGGTAACAAGAGACTGTATGAGATAATGAAAGAGAAGGATGCTATCTATGCAAAGGAAGACTTTTCGGATGAGGATGGCGTAAGGGC
>DOVG01000195.1 GCA_003520205.1 Lachnospiraceae bacterium | reverse complement strand
CGATGTGTTTCTCATCTAACTGAAGCACACCAACTTCTGACGAAAGGATAAGTCTCCCATCGTCCATTACATAATAACGTGATGGTCTAAGTCCGTTTCTATCAAGAATAGCTCCCATAACATCACCATCTGAGAAAAGTATAGATGCAGGACCATCCCACGGTTCCATCATAGTTGCATAATACTGATAGAAGTCTCTCTCTTCCTGTGAGAGCGTCTCATTATGCGCCCACGGCTCCGGAATAGCAATCATAGCTGCCAGAGGAAGATCCATTCCACTCATCATCAGAAATTCAAGGGTATTATCAAGCATCGCCGAATCAGAACCACTGGATGAAATAACCGGAAGTACTTTCGTCATATCATCAACTGAGAACTCATCTGAATGCATAGTTTCTTCTCTGGCAAGCATCTTATCTGCATTACCCTTAATGGTATTTATCTCACCATTATGAACCATAAGTCTGTTAGGATGAGCCCTGTTCCAGCTAGGATTAGTATTCGTAGAAAATCTGGAATGAACCATAGCAATAGCTGATTCATAATCCTTATCTGTTAAGTCTTCGAAGAATGTTCTGAGCTGTCCAACCAGAAACATACCCTTATAAACAATAGTTCTACATGAAAGTGAAGGAACATATGTATTCACATTACTCTGTTCAAATTCACGGCGAATGATATACAGCTTTCTGTCAAATGCAAGATCTAAGTTTTCTGCATTTGCATCACCCGACCTGGTGTCACACTTAAATTCATCAGGTCTGTCTATAAATACCTGTTCTATAACAGGCATACACTCTCTTGCCTTTGTACCCAGAACATTTGGATGAACATCTACAGTTCTCCAGCCCAGGATATTCATTCCAGACTTCTTGACTATGATTTCAAACATAGCCTTAGCCTGTCTTCTTTCCAGATCATTATCCGGGAAGAAGAACATACCAACAGCAAAGCTTCTTGAATAAGCATTTTCCCTTTTATCTTTATTCTTATATACAGGAAGTTCTACCCCCTGCTTCTTCATTACCTTAGCAAAAAATCTATGAGGAATCTGGGTAAGAATTCCAACACCATCACCAGTCTTTCCTTCTGCATCTTTGCCTGCCCTGTGCTCCAGATTCTCTACTATGCTAAGGGCATCATCAACAAGCTGATGACTTGGTTTACCATTAAGCTGTATTATGGCACCAATTCCACAGTTATCATGCTCAAAGGAAGCATCATACAGACCGTTAGTACATAATCCATTCATTCTCTTTTCATTCCTCCTACTACTTTTTAATAAAGAACAGATAGTTCCCATATGCCTACACTCGATTTCTACGAAATCAAGTCAAAAAAAACGGCACTTCGGGTACTAATCCCGAAGCGCCGTTGCTTCTAAATTAATATTTATTTTATAAACAAATATTAGTATAATACTTTAGTTTTAAAAGTCAATAAGAATTTTTATTAATTATATTAAATGTATAATGATTCTTGTTCAAGCAATTTAAGCACTACTTCCATATCTGCCGGAAGCCAGTCTACTGCAAAGGCAAGTTTATCATCTATTTCAACCCACTTTGCATCCTCATGTTCTAATAAAGTAAGCTCTCCTTTTACTATATCACACCAATAAACATACATGGTAATGTGAAATGCAGGATAATCAGTTTCTACTGTTTTTATTAGATTACCTACATTTATCTCCGTATCCAGCTCTTCTTTTATCTCTCTTACCAGAGCCGTCTTAGGCTCTTCTCCGGATTCAATCTTTCCTCCTGGAAACTCCCATCTGTCTTTAAAATCTCCATAGCCTCTCTGAGTTGCAAATATCTTATTGCCATTACGAATAACTGCTGCAACAACACTAATTGCTTTGATTATAGATTTATCCTCTCTAACCCAAATGGATTTTCCTTCTTCAATTCCATTTTCTGAAATCCACTTTTCAGATACCTCACGTCTCGTGCCATCTTCAAAAACAAGTACCGCATGAGGTCCATCAATATTTTCCTCACAACCAAAGTCCGCTTCAATTATATCTTTTATCTTATGTAAACTCATTTCTCCTCCGTATAATAAGTCTTTTTTACTTCTTATTATAAAACTTATAATATTCTCCTATACTTATACTGTCATTGTATTCTGTTTGATATTAAGATACTTTATCTGAACATCAAGCATATTCTAATTATTGCGGCTCCCATGAACCCTGCTGCCTGATTCCGGTTTTCCTTGCTTCCGTTGTGAGTTTATTTACTTCCTCGTCAGAGAGTGTTACATTAAGCGCAGCAGATAGCTTTTCAGCATAAACAGGCTTTGTGATACCGATTATCGGAATTGCACCCTTTGCAATTACCCAAAGAATCGGCACCTGCGACTGATCTATCCCATACTTGTCAGCTATAGCCCTGATCATACTGAGAAGACCTTCTATCTTCTTGAACTTGCGCTTAGGAAACGCAAGATTCCTCATCGAAAATGTAGGGAAATGATTCTTGGCATTATATCTTCCCGCCAATGCTCCCTGCTCAAGAACCATATATGCATAGTACTGAATTCCCTTACTATTGCAGTAATCAACAATCGGTTGCTGATCATTTCGGAGCAAACTGAAATGATTCTGAACAGCACCCAGCTTAAGGCCATTCTTCTCAAGGTATTTTTCAGCAGTCTTTATATCTTCCATAGAAACATTTGATATTCCTATAGATTTAATCTGGCCTCTTCGCATAAGAGGAACTGCCTCACTTAGATTCTTCTCTATGTTCTTAGGGGCATGGAGCCAGAAGATATCAGCCGACTTAAGGTGCAGTCGTTCCATGCTTTCTTCAAA
>DOVG01000052.1:5949-6319 GCA_003520205.1 Lachnospiraceae bacterium | reverse complement strand
GGGACCGCACATACATGAGGAAAGCGTCTGCGAAAGCAGACGGGTAAGCACGAAGTGCGACTTTCCGAATGTATGTGGGGCTTTTGAATATGTATAAGACGTAACCTGCGAAGCAGGGACCGCACATACATGAGGAAAGCGTCTGCGGAAGCAGACGAGAGAGTGCGAAGCACGACTTTCCGAATGAATGTGGGGCTTTTGAATAGGCAGATGAGATTGCTTGCAAGCTCAGATACAATTACGGAAATCGAGAACCCGGGACGGGTTACCTGCTTATACACCGAGAGACGTAAGCTGCGAAGCAGCGTCTGACTGCGTAGCAGGCAGGTCTCTCGCGTGTGTGAGCAGGTAACTCTCGACTGACTTCATG
>DOVG01000052.1:0-5878 GCA_003520205.1 Lachnospiraceae bacterium | reverse complement strand
CCGCACATACATGAGGAAAGCGTCTTCTATAAAGGTAAAACTATGAATATTTATAAAAAAATGAAAGCTGCATATGCACACAGCATAGACCCTGATTCTTTTCTCACAAAGGAGAATGAGTGGGAATACCTCTATAATATGTCTCCTGTAAGACAAAACATCTTAAGATGGTGTGAGTTCAAGGAGGGAGAAAAGCTCCTGGAGCTTGGGGCAGGAACAGGTATTATTACTGAATTCTTCTCATCGCAGGGTCTGGCAGTAACTCCTGTTGAAAATGATCCAGAGAAGCAGGAAATTCTGAGAACAAGATTCAGAACAGTAGGTAAGACTGATGTTCTTCTCAGAGATATAACTTCAGATAAGCCGGTTGATCATTCGTATGATTATGTAAGCATGATTGACTGTTTCTCTCCGGAATATCTGGATTTAGCTGTACAGTTTCTGAAACCGACAGGGGTTATTTTTATTGCGGTTGAAAATAAGTTCGCTGATCCGGTGTGGAGTCGTAAAGAAAAGGATGATATATACAGCCTGAGTGAGCTGGAAACGATAATTATGGAAAGAGGTTTCAAAATCAGAAGAATCTACTATCCATCACCAGATCACATACTTCCTATGGAAATCTATTCAGAACCGGATGATTCATTATCTGCATCCTACCTTCTTATATGTGAAAGTGTTCATAGATCTGAAGAATACGCAAAGGACAAATTGTTTTATGCGAAATTTAATAATTTCAGAAAATCCCAGTTTCAGACAGCTACCTATATCAGACAGCAAAATGATGGAAAAAGATATGTAGTTAAACATCCTATTACAAGTGATGCAGAAGATATAATTAATAAGATGGAAGATACCTATGAGATTCTTATAGGAGAAAAAGCTGATTCACCGGGGAAGTACTATAAAAATATAAAGATACTTAAAGGTAAGAACACTGAAGAGGGTGAATATTTCTCTTATCTAAAAGGAGAAAGTCTTGATTCGGGCGTAGATGTATCCAAGGATACTCTGGATGTTATAAAGAGTAAGCTTTCTTATTCACTCGATATCATGTTTGATATAAATGATGATTATTTCTGCACATTTGAACCAACAAAAAGCTTTGGAAAAATATTTGGATTAAATAATATAACCGGTCTTAAGACAGTTGCTTCCAAGACAGGAAAAAGTATCAAGGCACTTAAAATGTCTAACTATGATTCTGTTTTTGGTAATTTTATGAAAACAGATGATGGCGTGTATTGTCTTGACTATGAATGGTTCTTTGATTTTCCAATTCCATTTAGCTTCTTAAAATACAGAGCTCTTTCAGTTTATTATCATGATAATGAGTCGTCCCTGCTTAAAAGAGCTTCCAAAGAAGAATTCATGAAGCTCTTTGGATTTGGAGAACTGGAAATAGCTATTTTTGACAGTATGGAAGACAGCTTCCAGAAGTACGTATTTGGAAAAAACAGGGAACGTTTATACCTTGAAAGATATAGGGCATCAAATGAAGGGCATGACAAGAGAAGCGGACTTGAGAGGATAAATAAGGGCTTTCACAAGCTTCATATGATAGGAAAGTCCAAAGTGTATAATGCACTGAATCATAGAACAACCGCTTCAACTGATTACAGGAATTATCAGGAAAGACGTCTGGCTGAGTTAACAGCTGAAGTGGAAGGAGATTATAATACCTGGATAAGGAAATGTGACAGTGAATACAAGGTACCTTCCAGCTATAAGTATAATCCGCTTATATCGGTAGTTCTATATGATATAAATGATGAGCATGGAATAGCAGATAAAACTATCGATTCTGTAAAAGAAAGCAGATATATGAATTATGAAGTTACATCTATTGGTTCTGTATCTGGTGAATATGTGCTCTTTATAAAAAGAGGTGACACACTTTCACAAAGTGCCCTTTCAGAAGTGGTGGGTGCAATAAACAGTGATAGTGATTTATCATTTATTTATTCAGATGAAGATACTCAGAATGAAAATGGAATCCGTGAAGCGGGATTCATGAAACCTGACTGGTCCGAAGATACATTTTTATCTTCAGGCTATACAGGCACTATGGGAGTTTTTAAAACTTCTGATGTAAAAGAATATATAAAGAAATGCTCGACAGAGGATAATTTCCTGCGTGAGATGTCACGTATAGGCCTTTACGGGCTTGTTCTGTCTGTAATAAGAAAAGGACATGTCAGACATATTCCGAGAGTTTTATATCATACAAATGGATATGAAGTACATACGGATAAAGTATTACTTGAAAGATTTCTGAGTAATAATAGTATTCGCGCAGAAGTTATCGAGGAAGATGGCGGCTATCTCAGAGTTAACTATGACCTTAAAGTGGAAGAAATGGTCAGCATCATTATTCCTTCAAAGGATAATTATGATGCTCTGAAGAAATGCGTAGACAGCATTTTGAGTAAGCCCCATAAAGGGTCCTTCAGCTTTGAAATAATTATAGTTGATAATGGAAGTACCCCCGAGAATAAAAAGAAGGTTGAAGAGTTTGTAAAGTCGGTAAGTGATGAGGCTGGTATCGGACGCAGATCTGAGGTTTTAGGCAAAATAAAAATCGGACTTCAGAGATTTAAGTATATATATGAGCCTGGAGATTTTAACTTCTCATTTATGTGTAATCGTGGTGTAGATGAAGCAGAGGGGAATTATCTCCTGTTCCTTAATGATGACATAGAGGCTTCTGACAATCTGTGGCTTACAAGAATGCTTGGACAGGCTATGCAGCCACATGTCGGAGCAGTCGGAGCAAAACTGCTTTATCCGAATACTAAACTGATTCAACATGACGGAATTATATGCAGAAGCAGAAATCCGGTACACCTGTTCTCTCATCAGGATGATTCTGATGAACTGTATTTTGGCTTTAACAGGATAGATAGAAATGTGCTTGCACTTACGGGAGCATGTCTCATGGTGGAAAGAGAGAAGTTCAGACGTGTTGGCAGATTCGATGAAAACCTGCCGGTTGCATATAATGATGTAGATCTATGCTTTAAGCTATATGAATCCGGCTATAGTAATGTGCTGAGAAATGACGCAGTTCTTTATCATCATGAGTCAATGTCAAGAGGACTGGATATAGATAAAGAACATTTTGACAGACTTAGTCAGGAGAAAACCAAGCTGTATGAGAAGCATCCTGAACTGGAAGATCTGGATCCTTACTATAATCCATATCTTACAAGGGTTAAAACAGATGCGGATTATGCGTTTGAGAGATTCAATGTATATGAAGTGAGAATTCTTCAAGGTGATGAGAATATTAGAAGAGGCAGCAATGTTCTCTGTGAGATAGACATGGCCAGATTAGATGGAGACATAGTTATAGAAGGCTGGGCATTTGAACCCGGAAGTCTGTATAATCCTGATATGAAGGTTGAAGTTCTGCTGGAGGGAGTTCCGGATCCGGATCTGGGTTCGGGAGTTCTTAAGACCTACAGATCATATGCTGTTACAACCACGAAGAAGAGAAGAATGGATGTGGCAGAGAAGTATAAGAGCGAAACAGCTATAGAGTTTTCGGGCTTCATCACTAGATTCGACAAGGCTCTGATTGAAGAAGGTACATATAGTATCAGTATTCTTTATGAAGATAGGAAATATGTAACACCTGAATCTATTACTATATAAAAGTGTGACATTATAGAATAGATAATACATAAAGTAGAAGGTTGTGACTATATATGATTCGTGAAAATCAACGTATCTTAAACTTAATAAATGCTCTGATAGATGGAGCTATACTCTTTCTTTCATACATGATAGCAACATATATCAGATTCTATATCATGTATGGAAAAAGACCTAATCTGGGAATAGCATGGAACAGGAATTATTTTACCGCTGCTGCGCTTTTCGCAGTAGTAGAGATATTATTCTTCTATTTTGCACATATTTATTCGGTTACAAGAAGGACAAGGTTTTATCGTGAAGTAGAGAGAATACTTGAAGTGGGGATTATGTCTGTGCTGCTTCTGATGGCGTTTCTCTATTTTACAAGAATAGTTGATTTTTCACGTATAGCCATTATCATTTACTTTGTTCTTTCATCCGGACTTCTTATAGTTAAAAGGCTGATTCTGAGATATACCCTCAGGTATTACCGGAAGAAGGGCTATAATCAGAAGCATGTCGTGCTCGTAGGTGATGGCGATCTGGCGAGAGAGTATCTGGAAGGGCTTAAAGCAGAACCGGAGCTTGGCTATACAGTAGATGGATATGTAAGTAAGATAGATAAAGAAGGACTTGGAAAGAGGCTGGGTACTTACGAGGAAATAGATAAGATTCTGGATAGAACAGGTATAGATGAAGTAGTTATAGCTCTTGAGATACATGAAGTACAGTTTATGAAGAAGATACTGGCGGCGTGCGATAAGTCAGGAATCAAGCCATGTATCATTCCGTACTTCAATGATTATATGCCGGCGCATCCGACTATAGATACTATAGGTGAATCAAGGATAATAAATGTCCGATCTATCCCGCTTGATAATGTATTTAATGCAACAATCAAGAGGCTTTTTGATATAATCTGCAGTCTGATACTGATTTTACTTACTTCGCCAATAATGCTTGTAGTAGCGATAGGGGTAAAGATAACCGGAGGACCGGGAGGAATTCTTTTTAAACAGAAGAGAGTCGGACTTAATAAAAAAGATTTTACCATGCTTAAGTTCAGAAGCATGAGAGAAAATGATGAAGAAGAGACAGCCTGGAGTACAGATGAAGATCCGAGAAAGACTAAGTTCGGAAGTTTCATCAGGAAGTTCAGTCTGGATGAGCTGCCACAGTTTTTCAATGTACTTGTGGGAGATATGAGTCTGGTAGGACCACGTCCTGAGATTCCATTTTTTGTAGACCAGTTCAAGGAAGAAATACCTCTGTATCTCGTTCGTCAGCAGGTTCGTCCGGGAATAACAGGCTGGGCACAGGTGAATGGGCTTAGAGGAGATACAAGCATCAAAGAACGTATCGAGCATGATATATGGTATATAGAGAACTGGACATTATGGCTGGATATTAAGATTATATTCAGAACAGTATTTGGTGGAATGATGAATTCAGAGAAATTGAAATAGGGGAGATAAATAATGGTAACAGCAATGCTTTTTGCCGGCGGTGTCGGTACGAGAATGAAATCAAGTGATATGCCTAAACAGTTTCTGGTAGTAGGAGGAAAGCCAATAATTATCAGGACTATGGAGCATTTTGCAAATCATCCTGAAGTAGATGATATAGTAGTTGCATGTAAGGCAGACTGGATAGACTATCTGAATGAGCTTATAAGTAAGTTTAAGGTTCAGAAGGTCAGAAGTGTAGTGCCGGGCGGTAAGACGGGATATGAGTCAATACATAATGGTGTGATGGAAACTGCGAAGGTTGCTACGAAGCCGGATGATATAATTCTCATATGTGATGGCGTTAGACCAATGCTTTCGGAGGAACTTATATCAAATTGTATAAGAATAGCCAGAGAGTGTGGAACGGCTGTTCCTGTTACTCCAAGTATAGATTCGCTTCTATATAGTGACGACGGCGAGCTTTGTAAGAAGAGCTACAAGAGAAGTTCTATGTATATAACACAGGCTCCGCAGGGCTACACCATGGAGAAAATTCTCTGGGCACACAGCGAAGCAGAGAAAAGAGGCATAACTAATCCGGTTTCCTCCAGTGAACTCTTCATAGAGCTTGGAGAAGAAGTAAGACTCTATATAGGAGAAAGAAATAATATCAAAGTCACAACTCCGGAAGATCTGGAGAGACTGAGAGCAGACTACTTCTATGAGCAGTTCAGAATGTTTGCAGAAGAACTGCATATAGATTTATAAAACTGTTATAACTAAAAAGCTTT
>DOVG01000291.1 GCA_003520205.1 Lachnospiraceae bacterium | reverse complement strand
ATCAGCAGGTTAAGGATATTGAAGGCCTTATAGCTGACGGAGTTGATCTTCTTGTAATCGCTGCTATCGATGGTGAGTCACTTTCACAGGTTCTTGCAGAAGCTAAGGAAGAGAACATTCCAGTTATATCTTATGACCGTCTGATCATGAACACAGATGCAGTTAGCTACTATGTATCATTTGATAACTATACAGTTGGTAAACTTCAGGGTGAATTCGTAAGAGATCAGCTTGACCTTGATAATGCAACAGGTCCTTTCAATATCGAGTTTACTGCCGGTGATCCTGCAGATAACAACGCTGGATTCTTCTTCAACGGTGCTTATGATGTACTTAAGCCATACATCGACAAGGGAACACTTGTAGTACCTTCAGGACAGACATCATTTGATCAGGTTGCTACAAAGGCTTGGGATACTGCAACAGCTATGTCAAGATTCCAGAACATCCTTGGTTCTAACTATTCAGATGGAACACAGCTTGATGTTGCTCTTTGCTCTAACGACTCAACAGCACTTGGTGTTACACAGGCTATCGGAACTGACTATGCTGGAAGCAATTCAGTAATCATCACAGGACAGGATGGTGACGAGGCTAACCTTGCAAATATCGTTGACGGTAAGCAGACAATGACAGTTTACAAAGCAGTTGCTAACGAGGCAGTTGCTACACTTGACCTTGGTGTTGCTCTTCTTAACGGTGAGACTCCTGATGCTGGTCTTATTGACAAGGCTGGATGGAGCTTCGAGTGTGCATATGATACATCTTCATATGACAATGGTACTGGAGTTATCCCATCATTCCTTCTTGTTCCTACAGTAGTTACAAAGGACAACATCCAGAAGGAGCTTGTTGATACAGGATACTATACAATGGATGAAAATGGTTATCCACATCCTGCAAACTAATATAAACTGAGTAATCATAAGAATGGACCTGGGTCGAAAGACCCAGGAGCCATTTTTTAAAAAGTAAATATTTTGGATATTATCATAGGAGAGGAGGTAATGACTTGTCTGATTATATATTGGAAATGAAAGAAATTACCAAACTTTATCCCGGTGTTAAAGCGCTTGACAATGTAAATCTTCAGGTTGAGCGTGGTGAAATACATGCGTTGGTTGGGGAAAATGGTGCCGGAAAATCAACACTAATGAATGTTCTCTCTGGCACAATACCATTTGGAGAGTACACAGGTGACATCATCTATAACGGTAAAGAATGTGAATTTCATAGTATTCATGACAGTGAAGAACAAGGAATAGTTATTATTCATCAGGAGCTTGCTCTTATTCCGGAACTGACTATTGCAGAAAATATGTTCCTTGGAAATGAGCGGGCTAATAAATTTGGAAAAATTAACTGGGGAGAAACTTTCGGTAAGGCCGGAGAGCAGATGAAGCGAGTTGGTCTTAAGGAAAGACCTTCAGTTTTGATCAAGGATATAGGAACTGGTAAGCAGCAGTTAGTAGAGATAGCAAAAGCTCTTTCAAAGAATGTTAAGCTTCTTATACTTGATGAGCCTACATCATCACTTAACGAGGAAGACTCTAAGATGCTTCTCGATATGCTGCTTGGTTTTAAGAAGGAAGGACTTACTTCTATCATTATTACTCACAAGCTGAACGAGGTTGCATACTGTGCAGACAGAATAACAGTCTTAAGAGATGGTTCGACTATAGAGACTATGGACAATCATGATCATAATATTGATGAAGACCGTATCATCAAGGGAATGGTTGGTAGAGAACTTACAGACCGTTATCCTTCACGTGAGCATAATGTAAGTAATGAAGTAGCTTTTGAAGCAAGAAACTGGACTGTTTATCATCCGGTTTATACTGAAAAGTGTATGGATAAAAAGGTAAGCTTCAATGTTCATAAAGGAGAGATAGTTGGTTTCTCCGGTCTGCAGGGTGCAGGAAGAACAGAGCTTGCAATGTCACTTTTTGGTAAGAGCTACGGAAGCAACATATCAGGTCAGGAGTTTATCAAGGGCCAGGAAGTTAAGCTTAAGAATGAACAGGATGCCATAGCTCATGGACTTGCATATGTTACTGAAGATAGAAAAACAAATGGACTTGTATTATCGGATTCAATAGCATGGAATACTACCATGGCTAAAATGGATAAGGTTTCAACTAGGGGAATCATTGATTTCATAAAGGAGAAAATGGTCGCACAGGATTACGTAGAGGCTATGAAGACCAAAACTCCAAGTGTTGAGCAGGCTGTTGGTAATCTTTCAGGTGGAAACCAGCAGAAGGTGCTTCTATCAAAATGGATGTTTGCAGAACCTGATGTTCTTATACTTGACGAACCAACCCGAGGTATCGACGTTGGTGCAAAGTATGAGATATATTGCATAATGAATGATATGGTTGCACAGGGTAAAGCAGTTGTCATGATTTCATCGGAACTGCCAGAGCTTCTGGGAATGTGTGACCGTATATATGTAATGAATGAAGGTGAAATCGTTGGAGAGTTCACTGCGAACGAAGCAACTCAGGAAAAGATCATGAGTGCGATTCTTTCTCATGGAACATCCGATAATAAGGAGGAGTAGGAAATGAATGTTAAATCATTTATAAAGAAATATACCATGGTTATAGCGTTGGTAGTGGTATTTATCTTCTTTACCATATTAACCGGTGGTAAGCTTACATTAGCACAGAATATATCAAACCTCTTGCTTCAGAATGCATATGTTTTGGTAATGGCATGCGGAATGCTTTTATGTATCCTGACAGGTGGTAACGTAGACCTTTCAGTTGGTTCTACATTATGTCTTTCAGCAGCACTTGCTGCTAAGATGCTGGATAGTGGATATCATCCGGCAATTGCAATACTTGTATCAATGTTAGTATCAATTGTAATTGGTATCTGGCAGGGATGGCTGGTAGGATATGTACATATCCCTCCATTCATCTGTACACTTGCAGGTATGTTCCTTTTCAGAGGACTTGCCAGAGTTGTACTTGATTCAAGAACAATAAGTATCATGAATCCATCATTCTTAAATCTGTTCACATCATATATTAATATACCTGGATTAGATAAAAAGAATGATTGTAAATCAGCTCTTATAGTCGGAATTGTAGTAGCTATAGCGCTTATGGTTTATACAATACTAAATGTATCAAAGAAGAAAAAGCAGGGATATGAGACATCAGCAGCTTCTTCAATAGCAAAGATAGCAATTATAGATGTACTTATAGTTATCTATTCATTCAAGCTTTCACAGTATAAGGGAATTCCGGTAATGCTTATCTGGATTCTTGTAGTAGTATGTGCATTTGCATTTATCACATCTTCAACAGTATTTGGTCGTTACTTCTATGCAGTTGGTGGAAATGAGAAAGCAACAAAGCTTTCAGGTATCGATCCTAGAAAAGTATATTTCTGGGCATACTTCCTCATGAGTGTACTTGCAGGTTTCTCAGGACTTCTTGTTGCATCACGTATCGGTTCAGTTGATGGTAATATGGGTAACTCATATGAGATGGATGCTATCGCATCATGTTTCATCGGTGGAGCTTCAGCATATGGTGGTTCAGGTAATGTTCCAGGAATCATGGTAGGTGCTATTCTCCTCGGTGTTATCAACCAGGGTATGTCAATCTACGGTCTGCCAGATCAGTGGCAGTATGTGGTTAAGGGAGCTGTTCTCCTTATAGCCGTTATCTTCGATGTAGTATCAAATCATAAGACAGGAAAGTCATGATGAATTAAAGAATATAGTGCAGTGAGCAGCTTGGCTCACTGCATTAATATAATGACAGTGAAGTCTCAAAAATCACAAAAAAACCCTCTTTAAAATTTGGGAAGATAGGATGAAAAAATGGATAAAGATTTAACAAAACTAATAACCAGGGGGTTGGTAGCCTTATATCTGATATATCTGTCGGTAAATCTGATAAAAGCTAATGACCCTGAAAAAGACTTTCTACTTACTGTAATAGGTGTTATCTTCCTTCTTATCAGTGTGGCATTTATCATTTATGCTATACGGAGCTATATAGTAAGTAGAAAGTTGACAAAAAATCCAGATAAATATACAATGTTACCATAGTATTCAATATGTGAAAGGGTGCCAGATTTATTTTGGCGCCCACATTTCTTTTTATTTTTGGAGGTAACTAAATGGACGATAATAACCAGACTAATCAGAATCCTTATGGACAGCCATTTGATAATAATCCATATGGACAACCTATTAATACAAATCCATATGGCCAGCCGGCGGATGCAAATCCATATGCTCAGCCAGTTGATGCAAATCCATACGCTCAGCCAGTTGA
>DOVG01000277.1 GCA_003520205.1 Lachnospiraceae bacterium | reverse complement strand
TTAGAATAAAGCTGAATAGCTGATAACGGAGTTTTAATATCGTGAGATAGTGAAAGAAGCATGGTCTTCTTTTCTTTTTGATACTCCAGATTCTTTGTCTTACTGTCTTCCAGATTTTCACGGAGCATATCCATTCCCCAAAGGAACTTACCAAAGAATCGGCTTCTTTCTTCTTTGATTGGAGCCGAAAGATTGCCTTTTGCAAGCTCCTGAGTAAGAGATGACATTTTATCAAACGGCTTTATAACCTTCATTCCTATATAGATAAAAACTCCTACAGTCAGAAGCAGTCCGGCCGCCATTCCTATATTCATTAGAAGAAATGCTGTACTATTTTTATCAGCTTTATATTCTATTCTATATGGAGTTCCATCTACTTCTTCCACAACATAATCATTATTACATATTTCCGACGAGTTAAAATGACTGACTCTTATAATAGTGCTAAATCCACTTATATCTACACCTTCCGGATTCTCTCTAAGTGAGGAATCACCCTCCAACATTCGTACCACCCTTTCCGCTTCTACACGGTAGTACTTTCCTGACTTACGGACGCTGTATAAACAAATAACATTTAAAACTACTATTATCAAAATCTGAACTATTATGATTATTGTTGCTGCTTTTCTAAATCTGCTCATCTAATACCTCTTAAGTATTATTCTGTCTACAGAATCACTTAACTCCTATTCAAATCTATAGCCTACACCCCAGACTGTAAGTATATGCTTTGGCTTCTTTGGATCTTCTTCTATCTTCTCACGAAGCCATTTAATATGGACTGTAAGTGTTTGAAGTTCTGATTCGCTGTCGCTTCCCCAGATAGAACTAAAAAGATATTCTTTCTTCAGAGTGACACCCTTATTCTCTATAAGGAGCCTTAGAAGCTCAAACTCTTTAGTTGTAACAACAACATCTTTACCATCCACCTTAAGACTTTCTGTTACTGTATTAAGTGTCAGATTATCTTCTACTATTACTTCCTGTGCATATTTACGTTTAAATATGCCATTTATCTTTGCAATCAGAATATCTATATCATACGGCTTTTCTATATAATCATCTGCTCCAAGGTTAAGACCTTTTAATTTATCATCCTTTTCAGTCTTAGCACTGGCAATCAAAATGTGAGCATTAGAAGTTTCACGGATTTTAGAACAAACAGCAAAACCATCTATTCCCGGAAGCATAAGATCAAGAATCACAAGTTTTGCTCCGTATGTCTCAAAAAGATTTAAGGCCTTTTCCCCACTATCTGCCACTGAAACTATATAATTCTCTTTTCTAAGAAAAGTTTCAAGAAGTCCGCCTATCTCTTTATTATCCTCTACTATCAGAATATCAAGCATTTAATTATTCTCCCACTTATATTATCCATATCACTTCTGTCTCTTGTTCTGAGCCATGACACCTGCAAGGTTATGAGGTACATATGGTTCTTCAAGATAAGCAAGCTCTTCATCACTAAGTTCCAGTTCTACAGCTTTTACTGCACCTTCAATATGATGAAGCTTGGTAGCTCCAACCACTGGAGAGGTCACTTTGGTAAGAAGCCATGCCAGTGATACTTCCGTCATAGTCACACCGTGTTTCTCTGCAAGCTCTGCCACCCGGTCTATGATCACATTATCCTGCTCTTTGGTAGCATCGTATTTAAACTTAGCATATGCATCTTCAGCAGCCCTTTTGGAATCCCCCTCACCCGGTTTTCTGGAAAGCCTTCCGCTTGCCAGTGCACTGTAAGGAGTCAGTGCGATATTTTCTTCTTCTGCGTAAGGTACCATCTCACGCTCTTCTTCACGGAAGATCAAATTATAATGTCCCTGAACTGATACAAATCTGGCAAAGCCTTCCTTTTCCGCAAGTGCATTTGCCTTTGCAATCTGCCATGCATAGCAGTTTGAGATACCGATATACCTAGCCTTACCTGCTTTCACTATACGATTTAAACCATCCATAATATCGAAAATATCCGTATTCCAGTCCCACATGTGATAGATATACAAATCCACATAGTCCATGCCCAGATTCTGAAGGCTTGTGTTAATCATATTTTCAATATGCTGCTGACCAGTGATTCCATTTTCAATCTCTTCGGATGTTCTCGGAAGGAATTTTGTTGCTACAACCACATCCTCGCGCCTTGCAAAATCTTTGAGTGTGCGCCCTACATACTGCTCGCTGGTTCCACTCTGATAAGCGATGGCTGTATCATAAAAATTCACACCCAGCTCAAGACCTCTTTTTATGATTTCTCTCGAATGTTCTTCGTCTATCGTCCACGTATGCTGCCCCTTTTCTGCATCACCAAACCCCATACAGCCCATACATATACGTGATACATTCAAATCTGAATTACCAAGCTTTGCATATTTCATTTTCAACCTTCTCCTTTTGTATTTCAGTAATAAGTTTATCACCAACATTTTGAGGTACTATTTCAAATTTATAAAAGCTTCAGCAGACAGTTGTTTGTTATTTCGAAAATAGACTGATATACATAGTCCACATTT
>DOVG01000094.1:483-13539 GCA_003520205.1 Lachnospiraceae bacterium | reverse complement strand
GTTACAGAGAATACTCGTGTATCATATCCTATTGATCATATCAACAATATTGCTCTTAAGGTAAATGGTAAGTCATCAGGACCGGATGCTCAGAATGTTATCTTCCTTTCAGCTGATGCATTTGGAGTACTTCCTCCTGTTTCAATCCTTACACCGGAGCAGACAAAGTATTACTTCCTTTCAGGATTTACTGCTAAGCTTGCTGGTACAGAAAGAGGAATCACAGAGCCAACGCCTACATTCTCGGCTTGCTTCGGACAGGCATTCCTTGAGCTTCACCCAACAAAGTATGCTGAAGAGCTTGTTAAGAAGATGGAGAAGAGCGGAGCTAAGGCTTACCTCGTTAATACAGGATGGAACGGAACAGGAAAGCGTATCTCAATTCCTGATACTCGTGGTATCATCGATGCTATCCTTAACGGAGATATCAAGAACGCAGAGACAAAGAAGATTCCTTACTTTGATTTCGAAGTACCTACATCACTTCCAGGAGTTTCTACAGAGATTCTTGATCCTCGTGATACATATGCTGATGCTTCAGAGTGGGAAGCTAAGGCTAAGGATCTTGCTGAGAGATTCATCAAGAACTTCAAGAAGTATGAGACAAATGAGGCAGGTAAGGCACTTGTTGCTGCAGGTCCTCAGCTGTAAGTAAAGGAGCGGGTAAACTGCTCGTGCATATATGAATCATTTAACCCTCAGGTATAATCGCCTGAGGGTTTTTGTGTAACGAAATAATGATTTGAATAATAGTATGGATAATGCTATTATGTTAGGGTCAGCTGTATGTAGCAGACATTTAGGATGAACATTGTTAAAGAGGAATTATTAATGATAAAAAATATAATAGCAGTTGTCTTTATTATCATATTTCTTGTGGAACTGTTCTTCTCATCTGCAGGAAGTGCCCATAGAAAGAAGAAGAAACTTAAGGGCTGGAATGTGGTTAAAGGGAAGATAAAGTCTGTTGAGAAGATTCAGGATGAGCTGTCCAAAAGGACAGTATCAGAATTAACTATAAAGACAGATAATGGTAATACAGTATATGCAAAGCAAAGCCCTATGTTCTGTATATATGAAAAGGGTGAAGAGGTAGAGCTTATAGAAAAGGATGGGGTTCACCGATTCATAGGTAATGACAGAGTTCATAAGCAGGGAATTAAAGAGACTCTTATAGGAACCCTTCCATTACTTGGATTTATAATGATAGCAGCAATCTTAAGTTATCTCGCACATGTATGGGGATGATACAGTAGTAAAAGATAAGGATGGAAAAAATATGGAGAAGAATGGCGTTACTAAGGCTAAGTCAGCGCTAAGCCTTGCAAAAAAAGAAGCGAAGAAGGCGGCAAAGAAGGCGAAGAAAGCAGCAAAGAAAGCGGAGAAGAGAGAACGTAAAGATATAAAAGCTGCATATACTAAAGCACTTCGAAAGCAGAGTCCGGACAAGATGATAGCAGTTCTTGCAATTATTCTTACTGCAGCTCCGGTTATTGTGCAGCTGATAATCGATAAGAAGGATAATAAATAGCAGTAAATATACGCCATCCCTTTTGGGGTGGCGTGTTTTATTTCTGAAAACGGTGGGGAGCGCGTCATTCTTTGTTGAAAAAATAGTTATGATATGATACATTTAGGGGTGGTTATTTAATAGGAGGAAAATATAAAGATGAGCAAGAATTTTGATGATTTACTAAAGAAACTTTCTCATGTCGAGAAAAAGAAGGTTTCTGTAGCTGTTGCACAGGACAGCGAAGTTTTACTTGCTGTAAAAGCAGCAAAAGAAAGAGCTATAACAGATTCTGTACTTGTTGGTGATGCTGATAAGATTAGTGAAATAGCAGCAGAAATAGGAATGAATCTGAATGATTATGAGATAATTGATATCAAAGATACTGTAGAAGCAGCTCATGAGGCTGTAAAGCTGGTTCATGATGGCAAGGCTGATATGTATATGAAGGGACTTATCGATACTAAGGATTTCCTTAGAAGTGTTCTTGATAAGGAAGTTGGACTTAGAACAGGTCGTCCTCTTTCACATGTATGCGTGTTTGAAATGGAAGGCGTTGATAAGCTCCTGTTCCTTACAGATGTTGCATTTGTTCCATACCCTACACTTGAGGACAAGGCAAATATTATCCGTAATACAGTAGCTATATGTGAGGCTTGTGGAATAAGTAATCCAAAGGTGGCTCCACTTGCTGCAGTAGAAGTTGTTAATCCTAAAATGCCTGTTACCGTTGAGGCTGAAGAGCTTACCAAGATGAATGAGAGAGGAGAGATAGAAGGGTGCATAGTTGATGGACCGCTTTCTCTTGATCTTGCAACCTGTCCGGAAGCTGCAGAGCATAAGGGTGCAACAGGACGTAAGATAGTTGGCGATGCAGATATTCTTCTTTTCCCTGATATACATGCGGGAAATATACTGTATAAGGGATTGGTACATTTTGCAAAGGTAAGAAACGGAAATCTTATTACTGGTACTAAGGCGCCGGTTATTCTTACTTCACGTTCTGACAGCTTTGAGGTAAAGGTTAATTCACTTGCTCTTGGAGCACTCGTTGCAGATTCATTAAAGAACAGTAAGTAACAGAGACTTAAGACATAGTGAAGAATTATAATCATAAGGAGACAGGGTTCATGATCAAATCATTAATAATAAATCCCGGTTCTACATCAACTAAACTAGGGATTTTTGAAGATACAAAGCTTATATCTGAGGAGACTCTCAGACATACAACAGAAGAGATAGCTCAGTTTGATAAAATAGTTGATCAGATAGATTTCCGTAAGGATATGATACTTGGATTTCTGAAGGATAATGGTGTAGATATAAAGTCCTTTGACGTAATAGTTGGTCGAGGAGGACTTCTTAAGCCTATTCCAAGTGGTACTTACGAAGTTACTGATGAACTGATCGAGGATCTTAAGAATGCAGTCGGAGGAGAACATGCTTCTAATCTTGGAGGTATTCTTGCAAGATCTATAGCTGATGAAATAGGCGTTAAATCATATATAGTTGATCCGGTTGTTGTAGATGAAATGGCCGATGTTGCAAGACTTTCAGGTGTTCCGGAACTTCCAAGAGTTTCTATATTCCATGCTCTTAATCAGAAGGCTGTGGCAAAGAGATATGCAAAAGAAGCTGGTAAAGCATATGAGGATCTTAACCTGATAGTAGTACATATGGGTGGTGGAGTATCTGTTGGTGCACATACCGGCGGCAAAGTAGTTGATGTATTTAATGCACTGTCAGGTGATGGCGCATTTTCACCGGAAAGAGCCGGTGCAGTTCCTCCTGGAGCACTTGTTGATCTATGCTTCTCTGGAAAGTATACCCATGCGGAAGTGAAGAAAATGCTTATAGGAAATGGTGGATATAATGCTTATCTGGGCACAAATAATGCTCAGGAGGTATATAAGAGAAGTCTTACTGATGATAAAGCTAAGCTGGTATTTGAAGCATTTAGTTATCAGGTATCAAAGGACATAGGTGCTATGGCGGCGGTACTAAAAGGTAAGGTTGATCAGATAATACTTACAGGTGGTATAGCTCATGGTGAGCAGGTCACAAATGATATAAAGGAAAGAGTGAGCTTTATAGCTCCTGTTACTGTATATCCGGGCGAGGATGAGCTTCTGGCTCTTGCTGAAGGAGCACTTCGTGTAATAAATGGTGAAGAGGAAGCAAAGATATACCATGTTGTATAGTTTATTAAGCAATAAAATTCCTGATAATATTATTATTCTGATTGCATCTGCGATATGCTTTGGCTTAACATATATATGTATGGCAAAGCCATTCAGTTTTCTTCCAAGAGACGGAGGAAAGTTTGTTATAGATGCAAATGGAAAAAAAGTTGCGGTAAATGAGAGCTCTAATGGAAAAGTTACCGGAGTCGGACTGATATTTATATGCTTATATCTTGTTCTGTCTCTACTATTTGTTCCTTTTTCGATAGAATTACTGCTGTATATAATTCTTGCCGGATTTATGATGCTCACCGGATATCTGGATGATGCATCAAAGAGTCCGTGGGGAGAATTGGTTAAGGGAGTATTGGATCTGCTCCTGGCAGTTCTTGCGGTAGTTGTATTTCTGGTGTTTAATTCATCGGATATATCAATTCTGGGATATGATAAACACATACCGATTGTAATATATGCAGTTCTGGCAGTTATGCTTATATGGGGATCAATAAATGTAACGAATTGTTCAGATGGTGTTGATGGTCTGTGTGGTACAGTTTCAGTTATTGAACTTATAGCACTGGCATTTATATATGGAAATGATCTTAAAGAATATACCGGAGTTGCAATAATTCTTGCATTTGCACTTGTGGCGTATCTTGCTTTTAACTGGAATCCGAGTACAGTCCTTATGGGAGATGCGGGTTCAAGAACTATAGGATTTATGCTGGCGCTGTTATGCATGAAGTCCGGACATCCATTTAGCTTTATACTTCTTTCTTTTGTATTCTTATTTGACGGTGGATTAGGACTTCTAAAGCTTGCCGTAATGAGAGTTACAAAGAAACCGTTTTTGAGTAAGATTAGATTTCCATTTCATGATGAGTTGAGAAAAAACAGAGGCTGGAAGATTCCTAAAATTGTGGTATTCTTTTCAATCTGTGAAATAATATTTGCAGTTATTACCGGACTTATAGTAAAGATAGCGTAATTATTCAGGTTATAAAGAATATGTAATATCACTGGAGTGAGTGTATGAGTGAACTTAAAGTCAGAGATTTCGTATTCGGAGACGGTACACCGAGGATATGTGTTCCACTTATGGGAAGAACCGAAGAAGATATCTTAAATCATGCAAATTTAATAAGGAATGAGATAGACAGACTCGATGCTATGTATAAGGATAATCCTGAACTAAGGATTGCTGTCATAGAATGGAGAAGTGATTTCTATGAACATCTGAGTGATACTAAGAAACTGGCTGATATGCTAAAAAAGCTTAGGGATATATTTGCTGACAGACTTCTTCTCTTTACATTTAGAAGCGAGGAACAGGGTGGTGAACTGAGAAACGACAGAGTTGGTGCGAATCTGGAACCTGTTATGAAAACTGCCATTGGATCAGGATGTATAGATATCGTTGATATTGAAGTGACCTGTGGTAATTATAAGATAGTACGGGCTACGACAGCAGCTCATTCTGAAGGAGTTACTGTTCTGATGTCTTATCATGATACACGTAAGACACCGCATGATGAAGAAGTTATTGATAAGCTTCGTAATATGGAGATACTTGGTGGTGATATACTCAAGATAGCAGTAACGCCTAAGAATGAATTTGATACAAGGCGTATCATGGATCTGAATAGGAGAATGGTTTCTGAAAGCTATAAACCGATTGTTCTGATAGCTATGGGAGAAAAGGGAGTTAAGTCCAGATTCAAATGTAAGGAAACCGGTTCGTGTCTCACATTTGCAACAGTTGGGCAGGAGAGTGCACCTGGTCAGCTGGAGGCCGCAGATCTTATAGCGCTATTAAAGAATCAATAGAAATAACATATACATATAAGTGAAAAAAGACACAGCGATGTGTCTTTTTTGCTTGTATAAAAAGTATGACTTTAATTATTTTTAACATCCAGCTGTCAAGCATTTTTGATTATGTCCCGAAATGATTAAAACATTTGCCCTGGATTTTGATATAGGGGTTCTCAGTTATATTAGTTAATTCAGTAGATCAGACTTTCTTAACTTCAGGCTTTTTTGCAGCAACTGTTTCTTCGCCAGGGAGCGGATATATCATATCCCATGTCTTACGAAGAGTGTCTGTAAATGAGTAAAGAGCCATTATATTTCCTCTGGTATTCTGAGGTGTTTCGAGTCTTCCGACGATTATGGCCTCGCGGGCTGCAAGGAATTCATATTCGTATCCATTTATGAACTTCTCAGTAGGATTAAGCTCCTGAACCTGTTTACCGTTTGGAGCAAAAACTCTTACTCTCTGAGGGCAGTTAACACCTTCTATCTCTATACGGCCGCCTGTTCCATATATAGTACATTTGTTATCAAGTACTCCGAGCATGGAATTGATGACAGTAGCGAACTTGCCTCCAGGGAAGCTCATTTGTATAGTAGAGTAAGCATCTACTCCGGTATTTAGTTTGACATAGTTGGAAGCAACGGATACCGGTGGAGTATTCATTATCATAAATGCCAGAGTAAGAGGATAGATACCGAGATCAAGTAATGATCCACCTGCAGTTTCCATGCTCTTACGGCTTTCACTTTCTCTCAGATCATATCCAAGACTTGCAACTACTGTTCTTACGTCTCCTATGATACCTTTTCTAAGAAGGTCAAGAGTAAGATTTAACATATGTGTATATCTTGTCCACATGGCTTCGCCACAGAAAACATTTTTTTCTTCAGCAAGTTTGAGAACCTCTGCAGCAGTTACGGCATTATAGGAAAATGGTTTCTCAACAAGAGAAGGCTTGCCGGCTTCGATACATTTTTTGGCGAGCTCGGCATGAGTAGAGTTAACTGTTGCAATATATACAAGTTCAACTTCCGGATCTGCTATAAGTTCCTCATAAGAACCATAGCATACTTTGATATTATGATCTGTTCCAAAGGCTATTGCTTTATCTTTGTCACGGGATGCTATAGCATATGGAGTAAATCCATCCAGCTTATTCAGTGTATCAGCAATGACTCCGGCTATATGTCCTGCCCCGAGAATACCTACCTTAAATTCAATCATTTTATTTCTCCTTGTCATTTGACATCAGAATAGTACTGATGTACGAGAATCATGACATTTATTATAAAATAATTTTATATAATTGTAAAGAATGGGAAAGAGTGATAAACTACTAAATATGTGTCTGTTGAGGTGAAAGACTCTGTTGATATAATTAAATGATTGGTATGAGGAATTAAATTGAAAACGATAAAAGTAATTATTTCGGAAGTGCAGGATTTTGTAGCAGCTTCTGTTGCAACACCTATTTTTATGATTCTTGAAGTTATATTTGAGACGATCATTCCCATAGTAATGGGTAGAATAATAGACATATCTGAAGGTGAAACTATAGATATGAAACACATTTTGCTATATGGTTTCATCATGATTCTTTTAGCACTGGGTTCTCTTTTTGTAGGAATCATGGGCGGTAAGTATGGAGCTAAGGCATCTGCCGGACTGGCTAGAAATATCCGCCGTGACATGTATAAGAACATACAGAGCTTTTCATTTTCCAATATTGATAAGTTCTCATCAGCAAGTCTGGTGACTCGAATGACTACCGATGTAACTAATATTCAAAATGCTTATCAGATGATACTGAGAATGTTCGCGAGAGCTCCGATGAACCTGATTTTTGCCATGATTGCGGCATTCTGGATCAGTCCAAAGGTTGCTATGATATATCTGTACGCAGTTATATTCCTGTCAATAGTTGCTGCTGTACTTATGAGTAGAGTGACAAAATACTTTTCGGCAGCATTTCCCAAGTATGATGAGATGAACGAAAGTGTTCAGGAAAATGTAACCTCTATCAGAGTTGTCAAAGGCTTTGTGCGTGAGAATTACGAGATAGAGAGATTCGGCAGAGCCAGCGGAATGATATATAAGCTGTTTGTAAAAGCTGAAAGTATGATGGCACTGGTTATGCCGATTATGCAGTCTACTATATATTTCTGTATTCTTATGGTCAGCTGGACAAGTGCTAAGCTTATAGTACATGAATTTGGTCAGCCGGGAGCTCTTACGACAGGTGACCTTTCAACATTGCTGGCTTACTGTATGCAGATACTCATGAGTCTTATGATGCTTTCAATGGTAATCATTATGATTACTATGTCTACTGCCAGTGGAAAACGTATAGCTGAAGTTCTGGAAGAAAAGAGTGACCTTACTAATCCGGAGAATCCGGATAAGGATATTACAGATGGAAGTATTGATTTTGAAAATGTTGTATTCAGATATAGTTCCAATTCTGAAAAACCTGTTCTGGAGAACATAAATCTTCATATAAATTCAGGAGAAACAATTGGTATAGTTGGTGCAACAGGTAGTTCAAAAACAAGTTTAATTAATCTCATAAGCCGACTCTATGATGTACAGAGCGGTACTGTAAAAGTAGGCGGTAAAGACGTTAGAAACTATGACATGGAGACATTACGTAATAATGTTGCGGTAGTGCTTCAGAAAAATGTGCTTTTCTCAGGTACTATTCTTGATAATCTCAGATGGGGAAAAGAAGATGCGACTGAAGAGGAGTGTAAGAATGCCTGCAAGCTTGCGTGTGCTGATGATTTCGTAGAAGGATTTCCTGATAAGTATAATACAAAGATAGAGCAGGGCGGTTCGAATGTGTCCGGAGGACAGAAGCAGAGACTATGTATAGCGAGAGCACTTCTAAAGGAACCGAAAATCCTTATTCTGGACGACTCAACAAGTGCTGTTGATACAGCTACAGATGCCAGGATAAGACAGTCCTTTAGGGATTATATACCAGAAACCACCAAGATAATAATCGCTCAGAGAATATCCAGTGTAATGGATGCTGACAGGATAATTGTTATGGAAGGCGGAAAGATAAATGGTTTTGGAAGTCATAGTGAACTTCTTGAAACAAATGAAATATATCGGGATGTATATGAGTCACAACAAGGTGGCTCTGGAGATTTTGATGAATAAGACCTTCTGAAATAAGGGAAAGGATATACGTAATGGCAAGAACACCACGAGGCATGAAGCCTACGGTAGAGAATCCGGGCAAGATATTTAAACGCCTGATGTCTTATATATTTAAATATTATGGATTTCGAATGATACTCGTATTCATTTTCATTTTTGTGGGAGTACTGGCAAATCTTCAAGGAACCATGTTTATGAAGACTCTGATCGATGATTACATTAATCCTATGATCAGAAATCATAGTACAGATTTTGGACCGCTTCTAAAGGCAATAACCAGGACCGCTGTTTTTTATGGTATAGGAATTATATCAACATATGCATATAACAGAATCATGGTTAATGTGTCTCAGGGGTCACTGCGTCGAATACGTGACAGTCTGTTTGATCATATGCAGACACTTCCTATAAGCTATTTCGATACACATACACATGGAGATATCATGTCTATTTACACAAATGATGTAGATACATTGAGACAGGTTATCAGCCAGAGTATACCACAGCTTTATTCAAGTGCTCTTACACTTATAGGTGTCGTGGTTTGTATGGTTATAAGAAATATACCTCTTACGATAGTATCGTTTATCATGGTAGGTTTAATGCTCAGTGTAACCATGAAAATATCTAAGAAGAGTGGAAGCTACTTTCTGGCTCAGCAGAAGGATCTGGGAAAAGAAAATGGATATATAGAAGAAATGATCACAGGTCAGAAGGTCATCAAGGTATTCTGTCATGAAGATAAGAGTATCAAGGAGTTCAATGAACTGAATGATCAGCTCTACGACAGTGCTTATAATGCAAATAAATATGCAAATATACTGATGCCTGCCATGGCGCAGCTGGGGAATCTCAGTTATGTTGTTTGTACAGTTATAGGTGCATTCCTTGTGCTTTCAGGCTTTGGTATAAAGGACTGCAGCTTTGCAGGTCTTGCACCTCTTACAGTAGGTGGTCTTGTGTCATTCCTGACATTTAATAAGAGTTTTAATATGCCTATAAATCAGGTATCAATGCAGTTTAACTCTATAATAATGGCTCTTGCAGGAGCTGACAGAGTATTTAAGCTTTTGGATGAACCATCAGAGGTGGACGATGGTTATGTATCTCTGGTAAATGTAAAGGAAGATGAGAAGGGCAATCTTATCGAGACAAAAGAGAGAACAGGCTTATGGGCATGGAAACATCAGCATCAGGCAGATGGCTCAATTGATTATAAGCGTCTTGAGGGTGCTATCTTCATGGATGATGTTGATTTTGGATATGTACCTGAGAAGATGGTTCTTCATAATGTATCATTGGACGCAAAGCCTGGTCAGAAGATCGCCTTTGTAGGTTCAACAGGTGCCGGTAAAACAACTATTACAAATCTGATTAACAGATTCTATGATATTCAGGATGGAAAGATAAGATTTGATAATATAAATGTTAATAAGATAAAAAAAGGAGATCTGAGAAGGTCGCTTGGATTAGTTCTTCAGGATACACATCTTTTTACGAATACCGTTATGGAAAACATACGTTATGGAAGACTAGACGCAACTGATGAAGAGTGTATAGCTGCTGCAAAGCTTGCAAATGCTGATCATTTCATCAGACAGCTTCCTGATGGATATAATACGATGCTTACCGGTGATGGAGGGAATTTAAGTCAGGGACAACGTCAGTTACTTGCTATAGCAAGAGCGGCTGTAGCAGATCCTCCTGCACTTATACTGGATGAGGCTACTTCATCTATAGATACAAGGACAGAGCGTGAAGTCCAGGATGGAATGGATAAACTGATGAGTGGCAGAACTACATTTGTTATAGCTCATAGATTATCTACAGTAAAGAATAGCGACTGTATTCTCGTACTAGAGCATGGAAATGTAATCGAACGTGGAACTCATGATGAGCTTCTGGAACAGAAAGGTAAGTACTACCAGTTATATACAGGTCTGAGTGCCTGATAAAGTTAAAAGAAACGGGGCAGTGAGATAACTCATTTCCCCGTTTTCTGTGTTACAGATGTCCTTCTTCGGCATTTTTTAGAAGTACACGTTCGTCTTCTTCGGAGATTCCAACCTCTTTTCTCAGAAGTTCGAACTCTTTTTTTATGTTAGTTCCAGACACTGTCATATTGTCTGAATTAATAGTAACCTTCATATCGTGCAGCATAAAGAGTCTTAGAGGATATCTGGACAAGTCATTTATAGCACCTGTCTGCAGGTTACTGGTCGGGCACATTTCTATAATGGTTCCCCTTTTTGCAAGCTCCTGCATCAGATATTCATCTCGTGCAGCTGCAATACCATGACCTATTCTTCTGGCTCCCATATCGAGAGCCTGCCATATACTTTCGGGACCTGCTGCTTCGCCAGCGTGGATAGTAAATGGAATATGGTATTTTCGTGCGATTCCGAAGAAGTCGCGATGGTCTTCTGTTGGATAGAGACCTTCTGCACCTGCCAGATCTATACCGGCTATAAGTGAATTTCCTTCGCTCATCAGATGTCTTGCTACTTCAACAGTCTCCATATTCATTTCATACTGTCTTTTATCTAAAGGATTGCACCTCATCAGACACAATATGAATCTAAGATGTGGGAACCCTTTACTATTATCAAGTCCCATATCTATTCCAGTCATATTTTCATATTCGATAAGCTTCCTGGTTAGAACGCTGTCGTCGTTGTCTCCACTAAAATCCAGACGGCGCATATATCCATTTAATACGGCTTCCACTGCCGCCAGCTGTGTAAGACCTCTCTTAGTATGAAGCTGAGGCGCAAATCTTATCTCTGCATAATCAACATTCAGATTTTTAAGAGTTCTTGCGATGTCTATTATAGCGACCTCAAGGCTTTCTTCTGTCTGAAGAAGGGACAAAGGAAGGTCGAATCTTTTTAGATATTCGTTCAGACTTCTGCTATTATTATTTTGATAGCTAGTGGAATCAACAGAAAGCATATTCCATATATCTATGTCATCATATGGAAGCTCTATTCCTGCAGCTTCATCCATCCATGAGAGGAACTTTACTGCTTCTAGTGATAGAGAACCATCCAGATGAAGATGTAAATCTGTGTAACCCATAAGTTTTCCCCTATATACAATTATTTAGTCGGATCCTTGTGAGTAAAGGCTCCATTATGGTTTCTTAGAAAATAAAGAAGTGAGATAAAAGATGTTTTATAAAGAACAAATTCTTTTGTTTTAAGCATGGCGAGGATTTCTTCCTCTGTTGCCCATCTGACCTGTTCGACCTCTGTAGACTGGAGCTTAAGCTTATCGATATCTACGTCAAGATTTATAGTATAGATATCATTAAAGCCTCCATCAAAATATATGGTCATAGCAGGTCTGATTCCTTCGAGAGAGTAGTCTATTCCGACCTCTTCAAGAAGCTCACGGGAAGCAGCCTGCTGACTTGTATCCCCCGCTATAGCGCTGCCACCTGCTGTTATATCCCACATGCCTGACCAGCCTTTTTTGAATGGCTGTCTTTTTTGTATGAGCATTCTGCCGTCGCTTCCAAATACACATACATGTACAACTAGCCGGTAATATCCTTCAGGTACTTTATTACCCCTCTCGAGTACCTTTCCGGTTTTATTTCTGTTCACATCATACAGATCAAAACACTCCATTAGATATTCCCCCTTAAAATATATAGTAACACTTATGTCACATTATACCCTATTTTTTTATTTTGAAAAATAGAAAAAACAGCATGACAAAAAATCGTCAAAAGTGAAAAAATTTAATCTTTTAATTATCTGATTTTGCTTTTACAATTATAATGATGGCAAATATAATCAAGAAGTATGAGGAGGTTTACTATGAGTATAGATTTGAGTAAAATGCCGAAACTGGGATTTGGTCTGATGCGTCTTCCGGAGAAGGATGGCGAGATAGATATTGAACATGTGAAGCGTATGGTTGATAAGTATATGCAGATGGACATGAATTATTTTGATACGGCATATGTATATCATGGCGGTAAGTCTGAGGTTGCAGCAAGAGAAGCGCTGGTAAAAAGATATCCAAGAGACAGCTTTATGCTGGCAACTAAGCTTCCTGCGTGGGAGATAAAACAGCAAAGCGATGTGGATAGAATTTTTAATGAGCAATTAGAAAGAGCAGGAGTTGATTATTTTGATCTGTACCTCCTGCACTCTGTTGAGGATGGCTCTAACTACGATACATATGAGAAGTATGATTGTTTTAACTGGGGCATGAAAATGAAAGAAGAGGGAAAGATTCGTCATCTTGGATTTTCATATCATGGCAGCCCTGAACTTCTGGAGCAGGTTCTTGATAAGCATCCGGAGATTGAATTTGTACAGATACAGCTGAATTATCTGGATAGAACTAATCCAGTTGTAAGATCTGAAGAG
>DOVG01000094.1:0-385 GCA_003520205.1 Lachnospiraceae bacterium | reverse complement strand
ATAAGGGGAGGAATGCTTGCCAGTCTGTCTGAGGAGCAGGAGGCAAAGATGAAGGCACTTCGACCAGATAAGTCAGTGGCATCATGGGCTCTTAGATTCGTAGGTTCACTTCCTGGAGTTATGACTATTCTGTCAGGTATGTCTACGGAAGAACAGATGGATGATAATATCGGAACCTTCACTGATTTTGAGCCTCTGTCAGATGAAGAAATGAAGGTAGTAAATGAAGTGACAGATGACATACTTCGTATACCGCAGATAGGCTGTACTTCTTGTAAGTATTGTACTCCGGGATGCCCTATGCAGATCAGTATACCGGATGTATTCAGGACGATAAATACACTCCGCAGATATCCTGATGACTGGAGATCTAAGAATTTCTATT
>DOVG01000262.1 GCA_003520205.1 Lachnospiraceae bacterium | reverse complement strand
AGAATTCTGTAAATGTCTGCCCTTCTGGAATGGGTGAAGGAACCTGATTTATCACGCCTTCAAGAAATGTTTCAAGTTCATCTAATCTGTCTGACTCACCGATATAACGATAATATCCGACGGCAAATTCATTTACGAACATTTCTTCCTGTACCTTTGAAAGCTTTACCCCATACTTTTCAACCAGACAATGTCCCATCTCATGTACGAGATTATACCAATGAAAATAAAGATCAAACTTGTACTGAATTTTGTCTTCACCAAAGAGCTGCTTATACCCCATCTGCTGCTCTGCATTTCCAGTTTCATACTTTCCTGAAATTATTTTATACACTTTTCCCCCTCACTTTCATTATTTACAATGATTCGCTGTTACTATTAAATCATAGCATCTTTTGATTATTTTGCCTACTGCTTCCAAGCGAAAAATTCATCTTAATCTTCATATTATTCTGTCATCAGCTCCGTAGCTGAAACCTTCTTAACCTTTCCGGCGGAGATGTAGGTTGTGACAAATATATAGAGGGAGATAATTAATATAGCAACCGGTATCCAGAATAATCTGAATCCAACATTTGTTGAAAATGCCACATTCATAAACATATTCATAACCAGTATTGCTAAAGTCGCCCCGGCTATCACACCCGGTATAGCAACAGGCATAATCCGAACGATGATCTGCTTTCTTATATCTTTAGAGGTGTATCCCATCGCTTTCAGTGTACCCATAGCCTGTCTTTCCCTTTTAATATTCGAGTCAATCAGGAAATTCATTATTATAGAAATTATGACAGAAATAATGATAAATAATACTACAGATAATATCTGAGTTATGACACTTATTCCTCCAAGTACCGAATCTATAGTTTCTTTGATAGTTGTAATCTCTTTAATTTTAAAACTTCCACTGTTTCCGGTTATAATTTTATCACCAACCTTTATGGCATAGCTTACATTACTAACTCCGTACTTCGACTTAAGAAGTGCCATCTGTTCATCAGCCTTTGCCTTGATTTTTTCTTCATATGTACCCTCACTTAGAGACTTTTCGACTGTGTCTTCTACACTTCCATATTCTTCTATAAGACTACTTTTTAATGCTTCCTCACTTACTCCATCTGCGGCATATACAAACAGCTCCCTAATGCATTCTGAAGGAGACATAAACTGCCTGAAACCATCTGATGTCATATACCCCTGTTTTCCTTCATTCATTATTAACTTTGTAGTACCACAAATAATAAACTGTTTTTCAATGCTGTTGTATTTTACCAGTACACTATCTCCAACACTTAAATTATATGCCTTTACAAGACCACTTCCAATCATAATTTCGTTATCATGAATAGGGAATCTACCTTCTGAAACAGGAAGATTCTCAAGCTCACCAAAGTCATCATAGGCAAAGCATTGAAATACATCATTATCATTTCCATTAATACTAAATCCCATATTTGCAGAAACAATAAGACACTTTCTTACATCTTCTCTTGCCTTTATTTCCTCCATAACTGCCTCTGTATCAGTTTCCTCGTCAAAGCCAATCATAATTCCCTTTTCCAAGCCGACAAAATTAAGGAAAACTTCCCCCCTATCTCTAAATACATCTGCAAGACAGATAAAAAATGTAATAGTAAGTGATGCAACCAGGATACATACAACCATTCCGATATTCTGTCCTGCACCGGACACAAGTCCCTTAAGCCCAAGTCTGCTATTAATGTCAGACTTTGTTTTTTCTATCGGAACCAGGTTTTTTCCAAAATGATGAGTCTTTATTCCCTTTCTGAAAGCAACAACCGGTGGATATTTCTTAACTCTCCTGGCATGCATTAGAGAAGTAAAGAGTGTTAAGACTACAAGTAAAACTGCAGGAATTATGAGGAAAAGTGCATTTCCGGAAGCAACAAAGTCATGACCTATAAATGTCTTAAGTACTCTTGTCATTAGTGGATCAGTAATAAATATAAGTATTCCACCAACCAATACACCTATAACCGTAAGCAGCAGATACTCGTATATGTAGGCTCCTGATATTTCTCTCGATCTATATCCCAGGGCTTCAAGCACTCCGATGGATTCCATCTGATCGTCGATATCATTTGTAATCTTATGTCTTATTATAAAGAGACAGGATATAACAGTAACGATGGATACAAATGCCAAAATACCCATAATGATTTCTGCATTTGATGTTGATGCAAGCTTCTCTGTGTAATACTGATCATTCCATAAAAATATGTCTTTTCCCGATATATCCTCAAACTTTTGTTCGAATTCACGAGTAAGTTCACCCGCTTCTTCGGCACTGGTTATCACGCCATCCTTTGTATCAAATGCAATTCTCTTATGCACTGGAACTACAGCACTCATCATGTCATAATCCGCATCAGTCAGCACGCACTTGATCCCGTTGCCGGATACACTGGAACATAGTCCCGACTCATAAAAACCAGCAATCTGGAATGGATACTCCTTACCACTAATCACCAAAGTAAGATCATCCCCTTCAGAAAAGCCCATATTATATTTCAGGTAATATGGCACCCATACAGGATGTGTAAAACCATCTATCTCCTCATCAGAAAGAGTTGTTTTTTTCTCAAAGCTTTCGAGCTTCTTCTCATCTTCTTCAGTAATGAACACCGCCTGAAGCTGAGCCTTAGAGCCATCCGATTTCTTATACGAAATCGCTGTTGATATATCAAACTGAAGGGTGTCAAATACATAGCTCCGTGTTACTCTCTCATCTTCTTCAACTATTTGAGAGAACTCATTCCTATAGGATTTTTCCGGAAACTGAAAAATATTATGGTAGCTTCCGGTCTTCTCAAACATTTCATCAAACATCCTGTCAGCCTTCTCTTTATTGATAATACCGATTCCGAAGAATAACATGCTGACTATAGTGAGGAAGATGATTACGAAGGATTCCTTCTTGTGTTTCTTTATATTAAATAATGATAGTCTTAGAATTTTCATTTTTTTGCCTTTCTAGCTTAAAGCCCGTTGAGCGCTTTTTTGTGCCAACCATGCTTCGCATGTTTGCAATCCCTGCTTCGCAGGTCTTGGTTCTGCTTCGCAGAACGCATCCTCGCTTTCGCTCGGACGTTCGATTACTTCGTAATCGAGCGCTTTACCATCCCATCTTTTCCAAAAACTCTGACAGCTTTGCTCTACGTTCTTTTATGTCGTCTTCGCCGTAGACCGGCATTTCGTAGTCGCCTACTACACCACCGTCACGGAGGTAGAGAACTCTTGTGCCTCTGAGGGCCGTTTTGAGGTCATGAGTTACCATCACAATGGACTGCCCATTCTTATGAACTTCTGAGAATATATCCAGTACATCCCTTGACGCCGCTGAGTTAAGCTGACCTGTCGGCTCATCTGCAAAGAGTATCTTTGGATCATTTATTATGGCTCTTACGATTCCAACTCTCTGTGCCTCACCACCTGACAGCTGGTTCGGATACTTCTTCCAATCCTCTTCTGAAAGTCCAACCTTCTTGA
>DOVG01000278.1:444-4586 GCA_003520205.1 Lachnospiraceae bacterium | reverse complement strand
AATATAGGAGTATTACTAAACAAGTGTAAAACAATATGCAGAAACTATGAGAGGCGTATCCCGGACTGTCCGGATGATGAACTCTTTTATCAATTCTGCGACGATACAATACACATGGCTTTCATGATAGCAGTTAGCGATGGATATGTGGATGTAAAAGAAGTAGATAAGATAAACTATACGTTCGGAGTTACATTTGACTATAACTCACTGGCGAGAAGTTATGGGTTGGACTATATATCCGATGAGAGTTTTATGAAACAGATACCCAACTCTATAAGAACTGTAGCAGAGATAGAGAAGAAAGAAAATCCATATCCCAATACATTTCTTGAAGATACAAGAACTCTCTATACAGCTATGAAAGAATTTGGAAATGAGATGCTCAATGCCACTGGTGCGACACTTAAGTATAGTGTTATGATTCAGAGCTACTTCATAAATAATGTACTTAAATATATATTCAGGATGGAAGAACTGGATGGTCTTAATAATTCACAGTTAAATGAAACTATGACATATACAAAGACCAGATTATCCCAGAATAATACAACAGATTATATGAGCCCTGATGTTTCTTCTGATAATTCTGATTCGGAAAAAGAGGTGGAAAGAGGAGGACTTAAGTTAAAAACTCAGCCTGTTCAGGAAAATCCGCAGAAGGTAAATAATAGTGTTGAAGAGCCTGAGACAAAGGCGGCTGCAGAGAATAATCTTGAAAGCTACAGAGGTGACATGACTCTTGCTTCTGATCATATATCAAAGACTCATACTACTACCATTGAAAGTAATGCCATAGATATGGATACTATCCATGAAATACTAAGTGATGTTGATAATCTCATAGGACTTGGAAATGTAAAAAAAGAAATCCATGACATGGTCAACATGATGCTGATAAATGAAATGCGTCGCCGAAAGGGACTAAAGAATCCTGTTGTATCAAGACATCTTGTATTTACCGGAAATCCAGGTACAGGTAAGACAACTATAGCAAGAGCTATAGGAAAGATATACAAGACTCTTGGTATTCTAGAAAAGGGCCACATGATAGAGACTGATCGTGCAGGTATGGTAGCTGGCTATATGGGACAGACCGCCGAGAAGGTTACTGAAGTAGTTCAGAAGGCCATGGGTGGCATACTGTTTATAGATGAGGCATATTCACTTGTTACAGAAAGCGAGGGGGATTTTGGGCAGGAGGCTATAAATACTCTTCTTAAGCTTATGGAAGATAACAGGGATAATCTGGTAGTTATAGTGGCTGGATATACAGAGGAAATGCAGGACTTCATCAATTCTAATCCGGGACTTCGTTCGCGTTTCAATAGATATATACAGTTTAATGATTATTCTGATGATGAATTATTGCAGATATTTAAATCATATGTACAAAGTCAGGATTACATACTTGAAGAAGGTTCGGATGATGAAATAAAGAATGCCATAGTAAAGATCAGGACTGAGGAAGGCGAAAATTTTGGAAATGCGCGTTCCATGAGAAACTATTTTGAAAAGGTTATCTCAAATCAGGCAAACAGACTTATCGATGTAGCTTCAGCTGCCAGTCTGGATACAGGTGAGGATGAACTTATGACTATAAAGAAAGAAGATTTGTAATCATTATTTTTGATATGGAGATTTATGTAAACTAACCGCAACATATAGTAAAGAAAAAATATCAGAATACATATGTTGTGATACCGTTGAAAAGTCTAGAAAATTCGTATATTTTTCACAAATAATTGTATTGTGTTATAGCACTTTTCATGGTATGGTGTTACTAATAATGCATCAATAGTAGGGGTAGTGCGTCCATTAGAGAATTGCTGTGTAATAAATTTGCTTTAATGGAAATTCACAGGTGAGAGAGTGATTTGTACATAGTCCTACTTAGGAGAGATACGTAAAAGGTTCTTAGAATTTTCTTAGGGAGGAGAAAAAATCTATGAAAAAACGATTTACGAAAATCCTTTCGGTGGCACTTGCTTCAGTAATGACTATGTCGCTGATAGTGACTGGAGGCAGTTCAGGGGTAAGGACTGTAAATGCCGAAGGAGAATCAACAGAAACATCTGCGGTGCAGGATGCTGCCAGTCAGGTTAACTATTCTACGATTTTGGCTAGAGGTGTTGATTATGGTATAATTGCCCAGAATTTTCAACAAAGAGGACATATGCAGACAACTTATGCTGTAAATAGTTTTTCGCGATCTGTAAGTACTGATTTTACCGAAGTCAACTTAAATCCGCATAATTCTACTGCACAGTTTTTGATAGGTGGAATAGTGGAAAATGGAAAGACTGTATTTGGAAGAACAGTAGATGGACCTGAATATGTAAAACTTGGAGGAGATGGCACTAACGTTTTAAATGTTGAAGCTGCAAGTGCAGATATACTTAGTTCAACTAATTTTGCTCAGCAGAATTTTAAGGAGGTTGTTAAAACAATTAATCCTGATACTCCGGCAAATATTAATAAAATATTCAATGATGTTATGAAGGCATCAAAAGATATTTCAGATAAGATAGACAAGGGGTATGCAATTAATTATGCCGATTACTATAAAGAAAACGATTCTAGAGCAGGAAATAAAGCTTGTCTTGACTTAAGTTCGGGTGATTTTGCTAATAAAGTTGTGTATATACAAGTTGATAATGCTTTGATGTCAAAGATAGGTCAATCAGATGGTTTTTACATTATAAAAGATCCATCAACTGTTATAGTATTTAATGTAGATGATTCTGTTGATTCTAATGATCCGGGCTTTTATCATAATCCAAATTTATCACAGGATGAATATGTGATTTTTAGTACTTATAATGTATCTGTTGATGGAGGAAAGTCATTTATAAGAACAACAGAATATAATTATACTACATCTGATGATCATACTGATAAAGAGATTGCGCAGAAGATTATATGGAATATATCATCTAATAAACCGATTGGACTTGACAACACCACAGGTCTCTTCATTGTATCATCTGATTCTTTGGTTGAGACAATAGGTACAAGTGCTGGTTGGATTGTTGCAAAGAATTTTGCTAATTCAGTAGGTGAGTGGCATTATATTTATAAGGGCGGAAATCAGGACGTACTGGATGATAAAAAAGGTGAAATTCATTTTGCTGCAAATAAGACATTTACTCGTGCATATGATGGTGAGAATACTGTAGAAGATACAACTGTTTCATCTGATAAAGATGATTTTGCGTTCTATTGGTATGTTAATGATAAGAATTTTAGTATAACTGATCCAACAACACTTAAGGATCCTGAAGATGATACAAAGTTAGATGCATCCAAAGTTCAGATTGTAAAAAATGACGCTACATCAAAATTAAAATTTCCTACACTTAAGTTTTTTAATAATCTAGAAGATGCTGAAGAAGCTGGACTTAAAGATTACTATATACCAACAAATCAGGATAAAACATTTTATTACACTGTACGAGAAGTTAATGCAGGAACAATTTCCAATAACGTAGAGCTTTCTAAAGGATATATAAACATCATACTTAATGTAAAAAATGAAGAAGGTTCTCTTAAGTATTATGTATTAACAGAAACATATCTCGATGATGGCAGCTTTTATAAGAGAGATGCCGATGTGGATGCTGATGGTAACTTTAAAATGAATGGCACTGAGTATACTCCTATAAGAATGTCAGGTGTAGAATTCTCTATGAAATCATTCATTAACAGAGTAGTAACAATCGGTAAAATCAGTAAGCAAACTATTTCTGGAGATAAGGAGCTTCCGGGAGCTACATTGACTTTGGAAGGAAAGGATTTTAGTGGAAAGGATATAGTATTCTCGAGTGAGAGTATAACACTTGGTAAAGGGGCAAAAATACAGGAGACGGCAAGTAATAAAATAATAAGCTGGATATCAGGTGATGAAGAAACAACAGTAAAATTACCAGATGGAGTTTATACACTTAAAGAAGTTGCTCCGCCAGAGAATTATAGTAAGGCTAGTGATATAAAGTTTAAGGTAGTAAATAATAAGATTTATGAAATAAAAGATGATAAGGAATCTAAAGTAGACAATAATAGAATTGTTATGGTAGATGAGGCATTGGCGACACCAACACCAACAGCAACACCAACAGCAACACCAACGGCAACACCAACGG
>DOVG01000278.1:0-289 GCA_003520205.1 Lachnospiraceae bacterium | reverse complement strand
CAACGGCAACACCAACAAAAACACCAACGGAAAAGCCGACAAATACACCGACAGTGGCACCGAGTGCAACGCCAACATCAACAGTAGCACCAAGTGCAACGCCAACATCAACAGTGAAGCCGAGTGCAACGCCAACGGAGAAACCGACGCCAAGTGCGACACCAACGGAAAAGCCGACGCCAAGTGCAACACCAACGGCAGAAGCAACACCAACGAGTGAGCCAACACCGTCAGCAACACCAAGTGCAACACCAACGGCAGAAGCAACACCAACGCCAACGAGTGAGCC
>DOVG01000215.1:1186-3106 GCA_003520205.1 Lachnospiraceae bacterium | reverse complement strand
CTTATAAGAAATGTTTGTAAACCTGAAATATCATATGATTATAGTGATATGACTATGGATATGAAGGACATATATCATCCGCTTCTGGATATGAACAGTGTCGTTAGTAATTCTGCTTATATAAATGATAGTCTGAATGTTATAACCGGCTCAAATATGTCAGGTAAGACTACATTTTTAAGGACAATTGCTATAAATATGGTTCTTTCTTTTGCGGGGTGTCCTGTTTGTGCATCATCCTTTAAGGTTCCTTTTATGAAGATATTTACATCAATGAGAGTAATGGATGATGTGTCTGGAGGTATTTCTACCTTTTATGCTGAAATATTAAGAATCAAGGAAATGGCAGAATATATACAGGCCGGTAACGAGGTTCCTGCTTTATGTCTTATAGATGAAATATTTAAGGGGACAAATTCTGCCGACCGTATAGTCGGAGCAAGTGAAGCGCTTACAAAACTGTCTTCAGGTAATTCAATTGTTCTGGTTTCTACACATGATTTTGAATTATGTGAATTGAAACATAGTGATGGAAGTGAAGTTACTAATTACCATTTTGAAGAATATTATGAAAATGATGCTTTAAAATTTGACTATAAAATCAAAGACGGCAGGTGTACAACAAGGAATGCCATTGCTATACTGAAAATGGCTGGTCTTGTGCAAAATTAACAAATATTTTAGTAAAATATTGACAAAATAACGTTGACACAAATTTTAATTTTATGTAAAATTAGATAGTGAAATCGGGTATTATACCCATTTATTTATATGTTTTAGCAAATAGGAGGAGTGGAGTATGGCATTACCAGCTAATATTACGGGCAGCGATAATAATGTTTTATCCATAGCGGCTTCAAATAATAAGGGGTTACTTATTAGATTCTTAAATGAACAGGTCGAAGATGGCTTTTATGCATTAGTTATTGATTACCTTAAGGACAGCAATTTTGATCTGAAGAGTATGAATGTTGATGACGATGTAAAGTCTCAATGCGCGAAGCTTTATGAACTCGGTGAGTTTGTTGATGAAAATATCAAAGCTAAGGGTAGATATGAAATCGATGAGTGGATTGAACCACTTTTCAAGTTTGTTTATGGAGACATTGAACCTTCAGATATAGATGCACCAATTAATACAACAGGTATTTACAGATATAGTATTTGGCTTATATATCTATATCAGCGCGAGAAGTTTGGTGAGGCTATGCGTCTTATCGGTGAACGTATAGCACCGCTTCTTATAAATGTAAGTTATCAGATACTTGAAGATGATGACAGACCAAAGAACTTTGATAAAGCTCTTCTTGGTTATCTTGATCTTATAAATGTTGTAATGGATATGGGACTTCCTACATCTCTTGCTAATTCTGATGCTTACCTGAGCAACCTCGAAGTTCTTTATGATTATGTTGTTGAAGATCCTCATGTTGGAAATGATTATAAGACTCAGCTTTCAATAGGTCTTTTCAATACATTTATTGCTAACAAGGATTATAATAAGGCATTTGAGTTCTATGGACTTAATGCAGAATATATTCCGATTGATAACATGGCTGTTTATGAGAGCTTTAAAGAGCTTATCAGAAATGTTAACAGTACACAGGATACAAGTGTACTCAGCAGAAATGTTCTGACAGCTATATCAAAGCAGGAACTTTATAATAAGAGAATTGATACTCTTATTGGTGAAGTATCAGCATTTGTTAAAAAGGTTTATCTCTATATAGAGAATGAGCCTGATATGAAGAAGAATCTTCAGATACTTGGTGCAGGTGCTCAGCTTACAGGAAAAACAAATATCTTTGAAGGTCTGTATGAATATAACCTTGTATTCTATGAATGTGGTATCAAGGAGCTTGTTAACTCAGATGTTACCGGAAGACCTTGGGAAGAAAAATATGAAATCCTTGAGAAGCT
>DOVG01000215.1:0-1078 GCA_003520205.1 Lachnospiraceae bacterium | reverse complement strand
AATAAAATAGAACATCAGTATGTTGAGATATCATGGATTAATGATTATGTAAATGCTAATCCTTCACTTCTGAAGATGTTCTTCAGTATTAAGGAAAAGATTAAGGCATTTAAGGTACGTAAGAATGCTATTCTTGAAAAGTCAAAGACTAATTATGAGATCAAACAGATGATTGATGATCGTCAGAAGACTCTTGTATTTATGGCTTGTGAAGATATGATCGTTAATGGTCTTAATGGTGGAAGAATTACTATTATCAGTAGTGATTATGATCCAAAGGTGGCTGAGAAATATCTTACAAAGACTTATGAGAATGTTGCAGTTCCATCAAGATATAAGAAGACAGATGGTTCACAGGCTAAGGGAGGAGGTCTCTTTGGTAGATCTGCATCTCAGTCTGTTGATTCAGATCTTAAGAAACTGCTTGATGATTCTAAGATTGAAGAAATGCTTCTTAAATCAGAGTGGTTATGGAATCAGCATACTACAAAAGGACAGGCAGAGCAGTCTCCAATGGAAGCAACCTATGCTGTTGTATGTCTCGTAAAAGCTACAGAGAAGCTTCTTGACAAGAAGGGTGGCGGAGTAACAGCAAAGCCTGAGACAACACCTAATAAGAAGGTTATTATTACAAAGACTGGTAAGGTTATTGAGCTTTCTGATGAGGGTTCACAGACACCATCCGGTTCAAATATTACAGTTACACCATCTGTAGTAGAAAATATTAATAATCTTCAGAATATTCTCAAAGATAAGTCAGATGAGAATGTTGAATATGTTAAGGATTATGTAAATGACTGGATAAATACTCTGATGAAGACTAAGTTCGATATGGATACTATGCTTTCACTTTTTGAAGCAGAAGAGTTGAGAACAAAGACTTATCAGGTACTGAAGAAGCTTAGAGCAGACGTTCTGTAAATAATATAGGTTTGAGAGAGAAATAGACCATACCGTTTGGTATGGTCTATTTTATCTTGAGTTTATGACGTTTTAGATACATATTCTTAATAGGTGTTTCGAGTATTCTTTTTAGTACAATATGAAAGTATTTTTCTTTAGCAATAGGATTTACAAG
>DOVG01000148.1 GCA_003520205.1 Lachnospiraceae bacterium | reverse complement strand
AGACATATAGTATATCTGATTTTACCGGAGGACAGATATATGTAAGCAAATACCATTCCAAGTGCAGCTGCATAAAAAAACTGGAACAGATTCAGATGGAATAAACCAAACATTATTCCTGAAAGTATTATTGCATATTTTTTTGAATATTTGCCTGCACAATCAAGCAGTACTTTTCTAAAAGCAAGCTCCTCCATGATAGGTCCGAATATTACAGCAAATAAAAAACTTGGTAATAATTCCTGCTCAGATATCATATTCATCGTTGTATTGGTAAGATTTCCGCCGGCTATTTTTCCTACTATTGATGAAGTGATTATTCCGATTATATTTCCAAGAATCATAACAGCGGTAAGTGAGAGATAGGTTTTAACCAGATTGAAGGCTTTTATGTTATGTTCTTCGGGACTTATTTTTTGAATACCTTTTAGTATCAGAAGACATACAGGAAATCCTATACCCCATAAAGGAATCATACTGGAAAGGTATGTCAGCCAGCTGTTAGGGTCTGTAATTCCGGCTTTATGAAAGTAAACTCCTATAAGTCGGGAAAAAAGAACATCAAGTGCAAGCATAATGAAGTATGCCAGTCCGATACGGGAAAAGACTTTTTTCATAGATTGGTTATTTTCTACGTTTGGTAAATCGTTCATGTGTTTCTCCTTAATTCATTTGTCATATGGTGTTAAAAGGTACTTTTGACATCTACGTCATGTAATAGAATGATATTCAGGTTTCATATCCTTAAATGTGCACCAGTATTTAAATCCCATAGATGCGGCAAGTAAACCTGCATTATCCAGTTCATGACCTATGTGCTGAGTGTCGTGAGCATCGCTTCCGAATGTGAGTATCTCGCCGCCCAGGTCTTTGTACATTTTAAGAATAAGAGGATGAGGGTGGGAATAATTCATACCGCGATACAGGCTTCCGGTGTTTATTTCTATTCCTTTTCCTTCATAAATAATTGTTTTTAATATTTCATATATTAAATCTTTTATTATAGTATAAAGATTTCTTTCAAAAGATTCTTCTGTTATGTGATCGGGACCATATCTTAATATGTAATCTAAATGTCCATATACATTATAGTCATTAAAATGCTGTACATTATATAGAATGTCTTCAAAGTAAGATATGTAGATTTTAACAGGATCTTTTGGTGATCCGTCAGGATACTGAAAAGTCTGTGGATAGTAAGGGTCCTCGCCGTTAACAACATGTGAAGAACATATGATAAAATCTATACCGGGATGTTCTTTGCTGAAACTGTTTAATGTTTCGCATGTTGATGGCATGACACCCTGCTCAACGCCTATTCTGAGGTCAAAATCAGAGATTATCTGGTTTCTTAGTTTTTGCAGTGTATTGATATAATTATCTGTATCCAGATCAAATCTTACATGATCCGGCACATCTGGAAAATCCAAATCATTATGATCAGTTAAGCATAAATGTGTAAGTCCTATATCTTTTGCCACTTTGATTATATCATTTAGTGGAGTAGTACAGTCTGAAGAAAATTCACTGTGCAGATGATAATCAGCATATATTTTAGATTTGTTCATTTGTAATCCTTTCACTTTAATCTGATAAGCTGTCCTTGAGAGGTAAATCTCCAGGTCTTGTATGTCAAGAAAATATGATACATTAATTCATTATTGTTTGCAAGAATCATGATATTAAGGTAAACTGATAAGGTATTTTTTTATAGTTGAAGGGAGTTTTATATGAATAGGATAAAAAATAATTTATACATTATATCAACTATATTAGTTTTGTTATTTATGATTAACTGTTCAATTATAAGTAACGCTGAGGAGATAACCGGAGTGCAGGTGGGAGATATAACGGTCTTTCCGGGAGAGGAGTATACTATTCCGAGAAGAATTGGGGATGATTATGATATTACTTCATTTTCTTATACTTCATCCGGTGAGGGGGCAGAAGTTAGTGAAGATGGCGTTATAACCGCAGATTCATCTGTTACTGAGAAAAAAGATGTATGGCTTAAAATAACAGTTAATTATACAAAGAAGTCTACATATGAGAATAATGATGCACCGGATACTAAAACAGAGAATTATTATTGTATAGTTTCTATAGTTCCTTTAAATCTTGATGAATTATTTAAACCACTGGCAAAGGGACTTACCAGAGATGTGCTTGTTCAGGAGTATACCAGTACAAAGATAAGTTTCACTGTTTCAGATGAGAACGTTGCTTCTATAGATAATGGGGTACTGAAAGCTGTTTCTGCAGGTACTACTCAGATTACTGTTAATAAAGAAGTTGATGGAGTGATTGATTCTGATGATTATCAGTTTACGGTTACTGATCCGAAGTTTAAAAGGACAAATGATGCTATAGCTGAATTCGGAACAGCTACAATCAGAGAGCTTCTATCAGATATAAGTGAAAACAGTACTATTACGGATATCACTTCGTCTAAACCGAAGAAGATAAAAGTAGAAGGAGATAGAATTTCAGGTGTTAAGAAATGCAGTAGTGTCAGAATAAGCTGCGTTGTAGATGGAAGACCTGTAAATGCAACCTTTACAGTTACCAGATCACATCCTAAGGAAGCTTTGAAAGAAAAACCAAACAAGAATGATTCTTACTATTACTATACCTGTAAACCAGTTATAGTTCAGAAGGGAAAAAAGAGTACCTTTAAAACAACAGGAATGAGTAGTGTAAGCCATGCAGAATATACAAACTATGGCCCTTCGATTGTTTCGGTTTCTGATAAAGGCGTCGTAAAGGGAAAGAAATATGGTTCTTCTTATTTTATAGTAAGAATAGATTACAGAGAATATCATATAACAACTGTTGTTGCAAAGAAGAAAGCTGTTAAGGTTCTGAAAAAAGCCTATACAACTTTAGGAAAGAATTATAGTCAGCCTAGAAGAATGGACAAGAATTATTATGACTGCAGTTCTCTCGTATATAGAGTGTTTAAACCATATGGCATTAATTTTGGTGTAAATGGATGGGCACCGACAGCTGATATGGAAGCTTACTATATGTATACTCATGGTAAGATGAAATACCATAAGGGCGTATCGTATAAGAAGCTCAAACCTGGTGATATAGTGTTCTTCGGACCTCGTACTAAAGGTAGTTACGGTGATATTTATCATGTAGCCATATATGTAGGCGATGATACTATTATTCATGCTGCAGGAAGAGCATACGGAGTTATACAGAGCAGGTACTCTGACAGGAAAAAGAGTGTAGGATGTATAGCAAGACCATTCTGATATAGTTTACATAAGCTTT
>DOVG01000221.1 GCA_003520205.1 Lachnospiraceae bacterium | reverse complement strand
GACATATTATGACGTAGGTGTCAAAAGTACCTTTTAACACCATATGACATACGGATTGCTCCATTTCTTACGAGATTCTCGCAATCCTAGAAACACTCAGAAACCGCTAGTTTTCTACGAAAACTGCTATTTCCTCGTGTTTCAGCGTGTCATAAGGTCAAGCTGCTTTTCCTGCAAGCAGGAACGCAGTTTGACTTTTGACACTTATGTCACATTATTATATACTACAAAAAGCCCCAATATGGAGACACATAAGAATTATACGACAAGTTAACATAATTATCAAGCATTTTATCCAGAAAATACTATATCAGTTCGAACATGTCACCGGCTTCATCTTTCTTAACTGTTTCAGCCACTTTAAGAACCCTTGCCTTCAAGGTCTTATTTCCAAATGCTATCTCTATCTCATCGCCCACTTTTATATCATAGGAGGCTCTTGCCACTTTCCCATTAACTGTTACTCTTCCTGCATCGCAGGCTTCATTTGCTATTGTGCGTCTCTTTATAAGGCGCGATACTTTTAAATACTTATCCAGTCTCATTTTTAAAAATACACTTTCTTTATTCTTTCTAAGCGTTTCTTTCCTATAAAATTATGAGGATAGACTACCTATTTGATAATCTATCCTCAGAATCAGCAATATGAATGCTAAATATTATTAGTTAAGAGCATCCTTAAGAGCCTTACCTGCCTTGAACTTAGGAGCCTTGCAAGCCTTAATCTTGATTGACTTACCTGTTCTTGGGTTATGTCCTGTTCTAGCAGGTCTCTCTGATACTTCGAATGTACCAAATCCAACGAGCTGTACTTTATCTCCAGCCTTTAATGTCTCTTCAACTGTCTCAAGGAAAGCCTTAAGTGCCTTCTCTGACTGAGCCTTTGAGAGTTCTGTTTTCTCAGCAATTGCTGCTACAAGTTCTGTCTTGTTCATTTGGAAATCCTCCTAATATTACTTAAATATAATTTGCTATTCTAGCCCCCTGAACTCGAACTAAAACGCTCCATTTAATTATACGTTTTTAGCTATATTTGTCAAGGGATTATTACGGAAATGTGACGATTTTACAACGTTTTTTTAACGTTTTAACCGTTATGTAAAACGAGCTTTTCCCCTTATGTAAACCTTATCCGTATTTACATTTCTATTTCGATAAAATATGAGTTTTCAAACTTCTCTCCGGGAGCCAGTTTGTTGTCATATTCTCTCTCACTTATATCACCGGAAAAGTTCTCTTTATCAGCACGACCGTACCAAGGTTCTATACATATAAATGGAGCCTTTTTACCTGCTGGTGACCAGAGTCCAAAAAGAGGTGCGTCAAATCCTACTGACAGATATGACATACCATCCGGCTTGCAAAGTGTAACTTTGGTTATACCTGATTTTTCTATAATGAGCGCGTCTTTATCAAACATATGTTCATCTATCTTGATAAGACTACCATCATTTTTAAGTACATTTCCCTCTGACTCAACAAGACCATTCTTGCTGAGAAGCGAATACTCTATATCCTTATCTGTATCAAAGTTAATGAAGTAATCACTCTGCTTATCCCTGGATGAAAGCGGACACATAAATGCAGGATGACCACCTATCTGGAAATGTATATCCCTGTCATCAAGATTTATAACTCTCCATGTAGTAGTCAACTTATATCCATCCAGCTTATAAGCTATCTCAAGAGCAAACTTATAAGGATAATTCTTAAGAGTCTCTTCATTATACTCAAGTCTGAAAAGTATACTCTTTCCATCTGACTGCTTGACCATCTTAAAGTCCATATCCCTGGCGAAGCCATGCTGCGACATAGGATATGCTTCTCCATCAACTATATAGCCTCCGTTCTTCAGACTTCCCACTATCGGAAAAAGAACCGGTGCATGTCTCTTCCAATATGTCTCATCTGCATTCCACAGATATTCATTTCCATTTTCCTTTGAAAGAATGCTGCTGAGCTCTGCGCCCTGCTGATTAATTGTTACCTTTAGTTTTAGATTTTCCAGGTAAAACTTCTGCATAATAACTCTCCTCATTTTTTTACTTCACTACATCTGATGACGAACAACTCTGTATTCGTCTCCATTCGTATAATAAGGGCATTCCTTGAAATGCCCTTCCATGAGTCTTGAAAAATCATCCTCATCTATATTTATATCACATACATATCCTTCATACTCTTCATCATAAAAATAGTATGCGCATGTATCACACGAAACATTTGCCATCTATATGTCTCCATCATTAAACTAACTGTTCTATTGTATTTGTTATGGTCGGAACCATCTGTTTCTTTCTTGAAACGACACCCGGCAGATAAACACTCTTATGATTCTTCGATGTGACGCTGAATCCGCTTTCAAGTACTATCTCTGCTTTGGTACCTGAGAATAAAACCTCCGAGGATTCCTTCATAATATTTGTAATCATAAAGAACAGCATATCAACATGATCACTCTGCCTTAGCTTATCCATATCTGATAATACTATACTCTTTATATGCTCCATCTCATTCGAATCCATAGAGCTTATCTGTCCTATTCCTATAACAGAATTTCCGACATTGAACTTCTTATAATCCTGATGAATTATTTCTTCCGGAGTCTTATCTGACAGGTTACTGCC
>DOVG01000232.1 GCA_003520205.1 Lachnospiraceae bacterium | reverse complement strand
AATATACATCGGTGCAAACTTCAGCTTGTCAAAAAGTACTGTCTGTCTCTCCCAGTCAAGTATTAATAGTCTTCCATTCTTCTTAAGGAGTCTGTAGACTTCAGAAAGAATCGTTCTCCAGAGAATCGAGTCACATTCATGCAGAACCAGTCCGATTATTATATAATCAAACATTTCATCTTTTAATCCTGTATCGGTCGCATCGCTGCATATAAGCTTAACATTACTGAGTCCCAGTTCCTGCACCTTTCTTCTTGCCCGTTTCAGCATGGGCCTGGATCTGTCAAGTCCTACAACTGTAACAGCCGGTTTCTTCATTGCGATACCTATACCGTTTGTTCCTGTGCCGCAGCACATATCAAGAACCATGACCTTTTCGTCAGGTATCAGTTCACTCAGGACCTCTCTCGGATTCCTGCCGTTCTTTCTGCCATTATCTCTAAAAAATGTCTTATCCAGAATGTCATATCCCGGCGAAATCAACTTATACATTCCTTTACTTACTGCTTTACTCGACATAACTAATCTCCTCGTCTATTTTGTTTTTATATATGTTCATTTGTTCATATGTTAACATATGTTTTTTTATATGTCAATAAAAAAACGACATATATTACCATGTCGTTTTCTCTAAGATATGTCTGCAGATATTTCCAAAGTATTAATCTCCATCACCAGGAGTATTTAACATTTGTCGTTGCTTTAAGTCCGTCCTCTGAGATAGTTTCTTCTATAAAGCTATCTTTAATTACTCCTGTTTTATATTTTTTTACTTTATCATCTGTTTGAATGGTATAAAACTCCTGTTTAAGCCTATACCCATCTGAAGTTTTTACGAGTGTGAGTTTACGGGGATAACTAAGTGCGCCTCTGAATCCTTCCTCCTCAGTCGGAACACTCATAGCATTATCCGAATTTCCAAGCCAAGCCATTAGAACCGTTTCTGATACATTATTAAAAATAGTTCCCGCATAGAAATCCTGACCATAATCCACAAGTAATGGTTCTTCATTAACTTCTATATCAGTAAAAACATTACCATCAAACTCTCCGACCAAATATTGCATTAACCGATTATGTGGCTTTATACCTTTGGGGAACTTATTATACTCTGACTCCGGTATGACCATACTCATTAGAAGAACACATTTACCTTCACTGAAAAAAACAGATGGACATTCTATCATCCCTTGAAAAGCAAAGTCCGGTAATACAAATTCTCCAGTTTCATTCCAATTAATTAAATTACTGGAATGATAGAATTTTATGCTTTTCTCTGTTGTAAAACACATAGAATATCCACCTGATATGATATTTTTAAAAACAAATGGATCTCTTGCTGCAGTATAATCCTTTCCTGGTATTACCGGATTATTTATGTATTTTTCAAAGGTAACACCATCTCTGCTAAATGCCAAACATTGCATTTCTCTTCTCGTGACCGGATGATGCGACGTATAGAAGGCAAGTAATGCAGGACTATTTACTGTTCCAAGTCCGGTAAGATTATCCTCATCAACCACACAGCTTCCTGAAAATATATCTCCCTCTTCGTCCGGTTTTAAAGCTATAGGAAGATGTTCAAAATGAATAAGGTCCTCTGATACTGCATGCCCCCAGTGCATCGAATCCCATTCACAGGAATAAGGATTATGCTGATAAAAAATATGATATCTGTCATGAGTGTATACCAACCCGTTAGGATCATTCATCCATCCTTTTCTGGGAGTAAAATGAAGCTTTGGTCTCAACATTGTCATATTCATATCTCTCCTTCAGATACTTAATATTCATCCAGGAAGTTATGACGAATTCCATTCTTCTTATATTCAATAACAGTATCCAGATTTACATTTTCTACGCTTCTGAAAATGTTCGCCTCAACAAATGGATTACTCTTCTTAAGTTCGGCAATAAGCTTCTTTGTTTCGAGGCGTTTTGATGAAGTCGTGCCATCTTCATGACAAGTCGTGCAGGTATCAGTAAAATGACATGCACATTGCAGAAAATGAAGTTCGTTATAATCTCTCCAGGCGCATATATCACTTTCTCTGACAAGATACAGCGGACGAATCAGTTCCATCCCCTCGAAGTTTGTACTATGCAATTTGGGCATCATTGTCTGAATCTGCGCTCCATGAAGCATTCCCATAAGGATTGTTTCAATTACATCATCATAATGATGTCCCAGAGCGATTTTGTTGCATCCCAGTTCCTTGGCTTTACTATAGAGATAACCTCTTCGCATTCTGGCACATAAATAGCATGGACTCTTCTCAATAGTATCAACCGTATCAAAGATAGTACTTTCAAATATAGTAACCGGTATTCCCAAAGCCTCAGCATTACTTTCAATAAGTGCTCTGTTCTCCTCATTATAACCGGGATCCATTACGAGAAATGTCAGTTCGAAATTCATCTGCCTATGACGCTGTATTTCCTGAAACAGCTTAGCCATTAGCATAGAGTCTTTTCCGCCCGAAATACATACCGCAATATGATCTCCTTCTTCTATAAGCTTATATGTCTTACAGGCTCTGGCAAATGGAGAGAATAATTGTTTATGAAACTTCTTCTGTATGCTCTTTTCCGCTTTTTCCTTTTTCTCCTGCTTATCCTTATCTGTCGAAATGCCAGCTCTGACATAACCAACATAACCATCTGCAAGACTATAGCAGTCTCTATCATTCAGATAATCAAGCGTATCATCTATTTCACGGGACATACGCCCTACTTCACAATAAAAGATAAGTTTCTTATCAGAAGGTATATTCTTAATCTTATCGCTTATCTCTAACTCTTCAATATACACATTAATAGCTCCGGGAATCATCCCATAAAGAGTAAGCCCTTCATCTCTGA
>DOVG01000108.1 GCA_003520205.1 Lachnospiraceae bacterium | reverse complement strand
CCTTGAAAAATAACCATATAAAATATATACTCTATATTGATGTCGTATAGATGTTGTTTTTATGTATTATTATGACACGAATTATTTTAGCAATGGAGAGTCCGTATGTCATATAAGAATATAAGGGGGAAGTAATGATCAATATACTTATTGTTGAAGATGAAAAGCCTATATCTAATCTTATAAGACTTAGTCTGAAGAATGTTGGATATAACTGTGATACAGCCTACGATGGTAATGAAGCACTGGATAAAATAGATGAGAAGCCATATGACATAATACTTTTGGATATAATGCTTCCCGGTGTAGACGGTTTTGAAATCATGGAATACATAAGACCTCTTGGAATTCCTGTTATTTTTCTTACAGCAAAAGATGCTCTTGATGACAGGGTTAAAGGACTTAAAATGGGGGCTGAAGACTATATAGTTAAGCCGTTTGAAGTTGCTGAACTTATAGCAAGAGTTGAGGTTGTGCTTAGAAGATATAATAAAACAGAGGATACATTTGACTTAAATGGTCTTCATGTAAATGCTGTTTCTATGGTTGCGACAAGAGATGGCAAAGAGATAAATCTTACACCAAAGGAATTCGAGCTTCTGCTTTTGTTCTTAAGAACTCCTAATACTGCGCTTTACAGAGATGTTATATATGAGAAGGTGTGGGGCGGTGAACTCGAGTTTGGTAGTAAAACTGTAGACCTTCATGTGCAGAGGCTTCGCAAAAAAGCAGGTCTTACAAAGGAACTTAAGTCAGTAAGTAAAGTCGGATATAGACTGGATGTATAACTGAAAGGTTGAGCAAAATTGAGCTTTAGAATGCGATTATCTATAATAATGACGGTGCTGATAGCTATATTCTTTAGCCTCGGTTCTACTATCATTATTCATAGAGCATATATGTCTTCTCTTGACAGAGAAGAACAGGAGGCTGTTGACAATCTTCAAATGATGAATTCTGTCTTCAGAATCTCTTATGAAAGTAGCGGTAAAATTACAGAAGATCAGTTGCTTAAGGTTTTAAGAAGGCTGGGAACATATAAGACATCTAAGGATGTCTTTTTGTTGTACAAAGGAAATGAGCTTATATATGGTAATCTCCATAATATGGAGATAAATGTAGACTTTAATTCAATTATTGATGGTATGGATACTGATGGTGGTATATCCGTTAATTACAAATCTGATAATAATGGTCTTAGATATATAATCAGTTCATCTGTTGTATCGATAGGTGATGACACATATATAGTCTGTGTTTGCAGAAATATAGAGAATATAATCCTTCTCAGAACAAAGCTCTATAATCTGTTCGTTAAGTCATTTTTGATGGTACTCGTTGTCACAGCATTTACATCCTGGATACTTTCATCAATCATAGTTAAACCTATAAATAAGCTTAAGAAAGCTACCAGGGAAATTGCTGATGGTAATCTGTCATACCGTTCGAATATACATTCTAATGATGAAATCGGTGAATTATCGGCAAACTTCGATAAGATGGCTGAAGAATTAGATTCCAATGTGACGCTCCTTAAGGACGCTGCCGAAGAGAAGGATAGATTCATGGGGGCATTTACTCATGAATTAAAAACTCCTATGACTTCTATCATAGGATATGCAGAACTGCTTAGAACTCAGGAACTGTCTGATGAAGATAAGGATGATGCACTTAATTATATATATTCTGAGTCTAAAAGACTTGAGAGCATGTCTCTTAAACTTCTACAGCTTTTTGTCGCGGATAAGGAGAAGCTGGAACTTAAAAGGGTGTGTCCAAAAGATATGGTAGAAGATATAGTTACCCATTTAAGACCATCACTTGAGGAACAAAATATTAAGATTATCTGCAGGACTCAGGAAGGAACCTGTATGCTTGAGCCGGATCTGGTAAGAACATTGATAATAAATCTTATAGATAATGCACGTAAGGCGATGGACAAGAAGGGACGTATAAGAGTTGATCAGAAGTTTGAAGATGATAGTGTTGTATTTATAATTACTGATAATGGAAAAGGTATGCCTAAGGAAGCGCTTGATCATATAACAGAAGCTTTTTACAGAATAGATAAATCAAGATCCAGACAACAGGGTGGCGCAGGACTTGGATTATCGCTGGTGTCTAAAATCGTCGAACTTCATGATGGTACTATCAATTTCTCAAGTGAACAAGATATTGGTACTGTTGTAACAGTGAAACTTAAAGGAGGCGAGTTGCATGAATAATAATCCTGCGACACATAGTAAAGGAATAGGATTGAAGGAGTTTTACCTTTTTTTCATTGCAGTTCTTCTGATAGGTTTTGCTTTCTGCTTTCCTTATATGGTTTTCAGGTATGAGGATAGAAGAACCAGTAACTATGACATACATTATGCTGCTGAAAAGGTTGAACTGGAAGATACCGTACTTGATCTTTATGAGAAGCTTCTTTCGATTCCTGAGTATTATTCAGCAGGTTCATTAATATATTTAACCTCTGAAGAAGGTTATAATATAGAATCAAATATGAAATATTCGGATGTTTATGATAAAGCAATCGATGATTTTACTGATGTTTTTATTGGACCTGAAATAGTATCCAAAATAAATGCAAATGATGAACTTATTAAACCATACGGTAGTGTCGGTGCATATCTTAAGCAGTTGGATTATAATGTATACCCTGCATACATAATCAGAACAGTTGACAGAGAAATGTTTCTGGTATGGGTAGTAGATGTGTATAATGAATATTTTAATAATCTTGAAATAGTTATAGATGATGAAACAGAAAAGATTCTAAGCTTTAAATATCTTGCGAATGAACAGCTTAACTCTGATGTAACAAAAGATTTTCAATCAAAGAACTTGACATCAAGAATAATTAGCTATTACAATTTAAGTCCGCAAAATATTAGATCCCTTAATCTGAAGCTTATATCTGATTATACTTATGATGATATGTATATGCTTTATTACAACAGTGTAGATGACGCATATCTTAGTGGTGATCCTGAGTCAGATATAGGAATCGGAGATGATTAAATTACAAACGATAGTGAAGCAGAAGATGAATAAAAAAGAAGCAAGAGAAAGAAGAAAACTAAAGAGACAAAGAGAAGAACTCAGAAGAAAAAGAGAACTTAAAATAAAAAGAAGAAATTTCTGGAGAATGGCAGGATTTTTATTTGTCATTCTGGTAGTACTGATAGCAGGTGCACTGCTGGGGAATAAACACGATAAGAAAGAGGCAATAAGAGTAGCTAAGGAGATTGAAGAAAAATCAACTCTCAGCACATTTGATTATGGTGGTGCAATCGAAGGACTTACTCTATATGATAGAAATGAGCATAATATATCAAAAGAAAGAGCAGATGAACTGATCCAGGATTATGCTGCGCAGATTGGAGTGGATGAGAAGATTTATAATACCCGTATAAGAGAACTTCTTATGAATCATTTCGAAGCCAGAGACTTCGTATTTAACTATCCGCTTTATTATGAGACGGCAAGCACAACCGATGCTCTGGAGTTTCCGGAGATAGATTACAAGACAAAGGTTCCGCAGCTGTATCAATGGGATATGAGATGGGGATATAAGAAGTATGGTTCTGATGCTATGGGACTTACAGGTTGTGGACCGACTGCATTATCAATGGTTGTTATGTATCTTCTTAAAGATAAAAAATATACTCCTGATTATATAGCTGACTTTGCTATAGAACAGGGATATGCAGTTGAAGGAAGTGGAACCAGCTGGTCGATTATGTCTGAAGGTGCTGCAGAGCTTGGAGTATACTCTATAGATGTAAACATCGATGAAGATGAAATGGCTACACAGCTGATTGAAGGAAGACCGCTTATCTGCATCATGGGAGCAGGACATTTTACAAATAATGGACATTTTATAGTAATATCAGGCTATGAACCCGGTGATACGACGGATGGAGTTTATTCAAATGGTAAATTTATAATTAATGATCCAAACTGTATGGAGAATACAGAGAAGAAATGGACATTTGAAGAATTACAGCCGGAAATACAAGGAATTTGGGGATATTTGCCGCCAGAGTAGTTGGATAAAATATCCAAAAGAATCTATAATAGTATAGATTGGTTGTTAAATATGGAGAAATTTCCGAAAAATATTGCAAAAAGTGTACAAAAATATTAAAATATGGACTCGTAAAAAATAGTAGATTTTTATAAGTAACCTTGTGAAATGTTTATATCTATGTAAAATGGAGGAAAACAAGAATGGCAGTTAAGAAGGCAAGTGTTAAGGATCTCGCTGAGAAGGCAGCTGCAGCTAAGACAGATGCAAAGGCAGCAGAGAAGAAGGAAGTAGTTAAAGTAGAGAAGAAGGAAGTTGCAAAGAAAGCAGAGGCTCCTAAGGTAGCAGCTCCAGCAAAGAAGGAAGCT
>DOVG01000018.1:2599-4519 GCA_003520205.1 Lachnospiraceae bacterium | reverse complement strand
ATGTAGATCATGATTTGTTATTATATACTCAATGAATCGATAGCTTGATTTTCGTCAAATTCGAAGAGATAGCTTCGCGAGTTATACCGCGAGCGGATTTGTCTGAAGTCCAAATGCCTTCCTTATTTGATAAAGGGCATTTGGACGAGTTAAAGCCGAGCGGTTTTTAACTCGCAGAAGGTGTCTCAAAGAATTTAGAAAATCACTAGCGTGATTTATGAGTATATAATAACAAATCATGTACAATAAAGTATATATATACAGAATGAGGTAGATATGGATAATATGGATGTAAGTATAGAAGAAAATAAGGTCGAGCAGGCGGCCGACGAACCATATATCAAGTGCGATGGTCTTGTAAGGATTTTTAAGTCTGAGGGTATCGAGGTTATGGCACTTCAGGGGCTTGATCTTGAGATTAAGAAGGGCGAACTGATGGCTATTATCGGTAAGTCCGGGAGCGGAAAGTCTACCTTAATGAATCTGCTTGGGTGTCTGGATAAACCCAGTGCAGGATATGTTTCTTATGGTGGAGAGATTCTCAATGATATGTCTGAAAAACAGCTTGCCGAGTTCAGAAATAAACATATAGGTTTTGTATGGCAGAAGAATACAGATAATCTTCTGAATTATCTGACAGCTGTAGAGAATGTTGAGATGCCACTTCTGTTCTCGAATATGAGTAAGAAAGAGAAGAGAAAGAAAGCTGAGGAAATGCTTGATGCGGTAGGACTCAGTGATAAGTATAAGAGCTTTCCAAGTATGCTTTCCGGTGGGGAACAGCAGAGAGTTGCTATAGCTACAGCTCTGGTAAATGAGCCTGAGATACTGCTTATGGATGAGCCTACAGGTGCAGTAGATAAGAAGACCTCTATAATGCTTCAGGATCTTTTTAGAGAGATTAATCATAAGCTGGGTGTAACAATCGTTATAGTAACTCATGATATCAGCCTGGCGGATAGAGTTGACAGAGTAGTTATGATATCTGATGGCAAGATAAGTTCAGAGAGAGTCCTAAGAGAAGAATATAAGAAGAAGATTGAAGCTGGTGAGCTTGCCCTGGAGGGACTTGATAAAGTCTCTGATGAGGGACAGTCACATGAGGAGTTCTCCATACTGGATAAAGCAGGTCGAGTTCGTCTATCAGCTGAACTAAGAGAGGCTGTAGGTATTGATTCTAACAGAGTTAAGATGGAGATAGTAGATGGTAAGGTGGTTATATCCGCCGCAGATTCAGATTAAGATATACGATACATAAGTAAAACTCAATATATATCATCAATAAGAAAGTTAGGAGTAAATAGGAATGAGTATTATTCTTCCTAAGGATGTAAGATATATAATAGAAAAATTAAGTGATGAAGGCTACGAAGCATATGCAGTAGGAGGGTGTGTGAGAGACAGTTTACTTGGTAGAACACCAAATGACTGGGACATAACGACATCTGCAACACCCCAGGAGATAAAGTCCGTTTTTAAGAGGACTGTTGATACAGGTATAAAGCACGGTACAGTGACAGTTATGCTGAAAAAAGAAGGATATGAGGTGACAACCTTCCGTATAGATGGAGAATATACTGATCACAGACGTCCGGATGGAGTTACATTTACCAGAGAACTCTCAGAGGATCTTCTCAGGAGAGATTTTACCATAAATGCCATGGCTTATAGTGACAAAACGGGAGTAGTGGATCTGTATGGCGGTGTGGAAGACCTGAATAAAGGTATCATCAGATGCGTAGGAAATCCTGATGACAGATTCAATGAGGATGCACTTCGAATCATGCGTGCTGTAAGATTTGCGGCACAGCTGGGATTTGAGATAGATGAAGAGACGAGAAAGGCAGCAGCTGATCATGCTCCAGAGCTTCAGAAGGTAAGTGCGGAAAGAATAGAGACGGAGCTTACGAAGCTTCTTAC
>DOVG01000018.1:0-2494 GCA_003520205.1 Lachnospiraceae bacterium | reverse complement strand
CCGGAATTTGACAGAATGATAGAGACTCCGCAGAACACTCCATATCATAAATATGATGTAGGAAGACATACCGTAGAAGTTATGAAGAATGTTCCACCTACTAAGACAATGAGATATGCGGCACTTCTGCATGATGTGGGGAAGCCGGATACAAGGACGACAGATGATAAAGGTCAGGATCATTTCAAGGGACACGTCAAGGTCAGTGAAAAAATAGCTGGAGAAGTATTGAAACGACTGAGAATGGATAATGATACCATACGAGATGTAAAAAAAATCGTCCTATGGCATGACTTTGGCCTAAAAGGTGATATAACCAAGAAGTCTGTCAGGAAAATGCTAAGCTCGATGGGTAAAGAGTACTTTGATTCCTATGTTCAGATAAAGAGAGCTGATATCAAAGGACAGAGTGATTATGGAGCTGATGAGAGTTTAGGTTATCTGGCTCAGATTATCTCTTTTCATGATGAGATAATAGAGGAGGGAAATGCGCTTGCCATATCAGATCTTGCTATATCAGGTAAGGATTTGATCAATATGGGAATAAAACCTGGCCCGGAAATGGGTGAAATACTCCGGGATCTGTTAGACAAAGTTATAGAGGAACCAGCCCTGAATACCTCCGAGGCATTAACCAGATTAGTGTCTGAAATGTGGTTGCACCCCAACATATAGTGGTATCTAGTGGATACTTTTGTAGAGAAAGCCCTTTAGGGGGCTTTTTTCTATTGTTCGACATAGTTGTGTATGCTAGAGTTTAAATGGACATTGTTGTTTAGTCCAATTATGAAGGTAAAAAAATAATTACCTGTAATAATAGAAGGGAGAAAGTATGTTAGGAAACAGAAAATCAGTGACAGTTGTTTTATCGCTGCTGTTAGTGATGATTAGCAGTCTTTTATTCTCAGAAAAGGTATATGCAGGAGACTCACTTGCTGACTGTGGTGATAATCTGAAAACAGGTTATTCGTCATCAACTGCCTCATTATATATCGATGTTAAAGATGACAGCTTACCGGTCAGTGATAATATAATGGATGATTATTGTGCGTTAGCTTCCCCATGGAACAGCATATCAACTGATGTAGAGTATTTATATATCGGAGACGGTGTATATTCTATAGGTGATGATGCCTTCGAGGGAATGACAAATCTTAAAACAGTATTTATTCCTGCTTCGATTAAGGCTATTGGTTCAAATGCATTTAAGGACTGCGATTCCATATCGATTGTGTGCTATGGCGGTACGTATGATGATTGGGAAAAGCTTAAAGCTGGTAGCGGAATTACCCCTCTTAGTTCAAATAAAATTATTTATGACAAAATCCATGTAATGAATTTGGATGAAATAAAGTTACAGAGTTGTGAAGTGGAGTCAATAGTTGCAGGAAATGGAGTGCTGGCATTACAGAACACTATGAACTATCTTGCCAAAGAAGAAAGAATAAAGAAATATGAAGATGAGTCAACAGTTTTATATGATGTAGATACGGATGGTGTTTTCGACTTTAAGTTAAAATTCCCAGAGATGCTAGAGGTACAGCTTGAGTATCAGACTTCTTCAACATTACATGATTTTCATTCTGTTTATACATTATCAAAGATAAAGGATAAATCGATATACGAGTATCTCTATAGAAACACTACTGTAGATCCGAAATATTTATATTTTTATGACAAGATAATAATTGAAATGTCGAATCCAGATTTGGGTCAGATTAACCTTGATTTAACAAGCGCTGAGAGAGAAGTTACTGGAAGTGAAAAGGATTCAATTTTCTCATTTTTTAATACAGCTATTCAAGGATACAAACTATATGATAGCGAGCCTATTATAGGAAATGAAATGGATGAAGATGGTAATGATTATTACGATCTGAATAGAGATGGTAAGTATGATATTAAAATAATATATGGCAGTACTACAGATAAAATAATAAATCTTGGTAATCTTACAGAAAATAAAAGCATAAGCTTACCTAAGGATTTCATTAAGTACTTGTGGGATAATAATCTTGTGAAGGAGTATTATTCAGGAATAAATATTCAAGCCAAGGTAGATATAGAGAAGGTTAAAGAAGTTCCGGCAACATGCGAACAAGATGGAACTAAAGAATATTGGAAAGCAAAAGAAACAGGATATCTGTATTCTGATCAAGAAGGAAAAAACAAAATAGATAGTGCAGAAATAATTCCAAAGCTTGGACATGACTGGGGTGAATGGAAAGTTACTAAGGAAGCAACTGTCACAGAAGAAGGTACAGAGGAAAGAGTATGTAAGCATGATGCTTCTCATAAAGAGCAGAGGGCTATATCGAAGCTTACACCAACACCTACACCGACAGCTTCACCTGAAGACAGAGCAAAACAGATGGGTGAGGACGGAACAGCCTTCAGTAAGGGGGCATCTGAAGAAGCAGCGGAAGCCACTATTACTTCATATGCTTCAGAGAAAGATCCGAAGGGAACAGCATTTGGCCTGCTTCAGGCTAAG
>DOVG01000181.1:9388-10180 GCA_003520205.1 Lachnospiraceae bacterium | reverse complement strand
ATGAGTATATAATCACAAATCATGTACTATAAAGTATATACAAATAAGGGGTATTGACAAGTTTGATACAATATTATTTAGGATAAAAATTTGTAAATTTATAGAATCGAGGTGTTTTTAATGACAAAGATAGATATCATTTCCGGTTTTCTTGGAGCTGGAAAAACAACACTTATCAAGAAGCTGATAAGTGAAGCATTTAAGGGTGAACAGGTTGTTCTTATTGAGAATGAGTTTGGTGAAATCGGTATTGATGGCGGTTTCCTTAAGGAAGCTGGTGTGAATATTACAGAGATGAATTCCGGTTGTATCTGTTGTTCACTTGTAGGAGATTTTGGTGAAGCTCTTAAGCAGGTTGTAAATGATTATAAGCCGGACAGAGTAATTATCGAGCCATCTGGTGTAGGTAAGCTTTCTGATGTTATAAAGGCTATACAGAAAGCAGGAGAGCATGTTGAGATTGCTCTTAATAGTGCAACAACTGTAGTTGATGTAACAAAGGCTAAGATGTATATAAAGAATTTTGGAGAATTCTTCCTGAATCAGATAGAGGCTTGTGGAACAGTAGTTCTCAGCCGTACTCAGAATGTTGATGAAGCAAAGCTTCTTACTGCTGTTGATATGATCAAGGAACATAATGCTGAGGCTAGAATTATTACAACTCCTTGGGATGATATATCAGGTACAATTATACTAGATGCTATGGAGCATTCTTCATCTATAGAAGATATAATGAAGAATTTTAAATATGATCCGGCTGTAGATGACGAGGATGAACATGAACATCATCAC
>DOVG01000181.1:0-9274 GCA_003520205.1 Lachnospiraceae bacterium | reverse complement strand
ATCATCACGACCACGATGACGACGAGGAAGAACATGAACATCATCACCATCATCATCACTATGATGAGAATGGAGTATGTAGCTGTGGACATCATCACCACCATCATGATGCTGATGAAGTATTTACAAGCTGGGGTAAAGAAACAGCTCATAAATACAGCGAGGATGAACTGAAGACAATCCTTGATAAGCTTTCTGTAGAAGAAGATAATGAGTTTGGTATTATACTTCGTGCTAAGGGAATTGTTCCGGATAAAGAAGGAAAATGGCTTGAGTTTGATCTTGTTCCGGGGGAATATGAGGTAAGAACAGGTTCTCCTGACTATACAGGAAAGCTGTGTGTAATAGGAAGCAAGCTGGATGAAACAAAGATAGCTGAAGCTTTTGGATTATAATATAATTGAAGGGTGAGATTATGTTTAATAATGAACCGGAGGAAATTCCTGTATATGTCTTTATGGGATTTCTTGGAAGTGGAAAAACAACATTTGCAACAGATGTTTTGATGAATCAGGGCTTTACTGAAGGTGCCAAGACTCTGCTTCTTGTATGTGAAGAAGGAGAAGAGGAGTATGATGAAGAGGCTCTTAAGAAGAAAAATATATATGTTGAATATATAGATGAATCAAAGCTTACAGCTGATAATCTGCTTGAGCTTGGTAAGAAGTATAATCCTGAAAATGTAATGATCGAATATAATGGAATGTGGGAGCTTGATCGTATATTCCAGATAAGAGTGCCAAAAGGATGGACAGTTGTTCAGGTTATATCTTTTGTAGATGCTACTACATTTGATGTATATGTGAATAATATGAAGAAAATCATGATGGACCAGCTGAGAAATGCTGATATGATAATCTTCAACAGATGCGATGAAAATACAAGAACAGCTGAGTATAGAAGAAGTATCCGGGCAGTAAACAGACGTGGACAGGTTATCTTCGAAGGAAAAGATGGAAAGCCTATTCAGACTGATGAGGAGACAATTCTTCCTTACGATATAGATAAGGATGTTATCGAGCTTGGAGAAGAAGATTTTGGTATTTTCTATATAGATGCGGCTGATAATCCTGATAAGTATGTAGGAAAGAAAATCAGGTTCAAGGCGCAGGCTCATAGACCTTCTGATTATAGCGATACTGAATTTGTGCCGGGAAGATTTGCTATGACATGCTGTGCAAATGATATCGCATTTATAGGCTTTAAGACCTATTATAAAGGAGCAAATACTCTTAAGGATAGAGACTGGATTATAGTTGATGGTACTATTCAGAAAGAGTATTATCCGGAATTCGAAGGTGAAGGACCGGTCATTTATGCTGACTCAGTATCACATACAGGTCCTGCATCAGATGATCTTGTATACTTTAATTATTAAAATTTTCCCTTTTTGTCTTGACTAATATACCATATGAATCTATCATTATATATGCGTTATTCCGAAGAGGCGGAAGGGAGCCTCAATTTTGTATTCTAAAATCTATAGTGGAGTAGCTCTGGGGATCGATGGGATGCTGATTACGGTAGAATCAGATGTCAGCATGGGTCTTCCAGGGCTTAGTCTTGTGGGTTATCTGTCTTCATCTGTAAAAGAAGCAGCTGAAAGAGTCAGAACCGCACTCAGGAATTCAGGTTATTCTATTCCATCTAGGAAGGTAACTGTGAATTTGTCGCCTGGGGATGTCAGGAAGGATGGTACGGGATTTGATATAGCCATCGCTGCCAGCATTCTCATATCTATGGGCAGTTTTATTTTTTCAGAAGAATTTAATAATGAATTAGAAGAAACTCTTTTCCTTGGGGAACTGGGGCTGGATGGAACCATCCTGGAAACTTCAGGTGTTCTTCCTATTGTTGATGCTGCGGCGAGAAGTGGGATAAAAAGAGTGGTGTTACCGTCAGGTAATTGTTATGAAGCATCGTTTATCAAAGATGTAGATATTATTCCTGTCAGAAATCTGACAGATATAATAAGCATTTTTCAGCTATGCAATTGGGGAGATGTGTTTAGAACAACTATTCGTCCCTATATTTCTTCGAATGCTTTTGCTTATGACCTGGGAGATATAAGAGGTCAGGAGGTAATGAAGCGGGGAATCATTATAGCGGTGTCAGGCTTTCATAATATAATTCTTACCGGGGCAGCAGGATCTGGTAAGTCTATGATAGCCAAATGTATTCCTGAACTTATGCCGGCTCTGTCTTATGAAGAAAGCCTTGAGCTTACTAAGATATACAGTGTTGCAGGGGCACTTGATATGAAGGATGGACTGATGACGAGAAGACCTTTCAGAAGCCCTGGACAGAATGTCACAGAAGCAGCACTTCTTGGTGGCGGTTTACAGCCTAAACCGGGTGAAGTAAGTCTTGCTAACAGTGGAGTTCTTTTTATGGACGAATTTCCTGAGTTTCAGAGAAATGTGATAGAAGCATTAAGACAGCCTATGGAAGATAAGGAGATAACTGTTACAAGAGTCAGATCCAGTTATACATTTCCAGCAAGATTTATGCTTGTTTCTGCGAGAAATAATTGCCCATGTGGATTCTTTCCTGATAGAAAGAAGTGCCGATGTAGTGCCTCGGAAATATATCATTATCAAAATAGAATCAGTCATCCTATTATGGATCGTATAGATATAAGACTTGAAGTAAAACCGGTTAGATTTGAACAGCTCTTTTCTAATGAAAAGGGGATGGATTCGCGTACAGCAAAAGAAAAGATTGAAGGTGCTATAGAGATTCAAAAGAACAGATATAGTAATGAAGATTTTTGTTTTAATTCAGAAATACCTCAGAGTAAGATTGAAGATTATATCAGATTAGGTGACAGAGAAAAACGGCTTCTAAAAGATATATTTGAAGATACTGAGATAAGTGCAAGGGGATATTTTAAGCTTTTAAGACTCGCTAGGACTATTGCGGATATAGAAGGAAGAGAAGATATCAGTACACAGGATATTGAGGAGGCTGCATTTTTTAGAAATGGAAACAGTTCCTCCGAGGATTGGAGGTAGTATGGAAAAATCTAACAGAAATTGTCTTATGTGGCTGAATCATATAAAAACCTTCAGGCAGAAGGACAGAACTGTTCTTCTGAAGATATACGGTGATGCAGTATCTGTTTATGAAGCTCTAAAACTTGGTGGGGAGGAAGTTGACAGATTAGTAGAAAGAAAAATAATTAAACTATCGACGGTTAATGAAATAATGAATGATTCAGAAGATAGGTGGTTCGATAAGTTAACAGTGGACCTTGAGAATAAGAATATAAAGGCGCTTACTCTTGATGATCCTGATTATCCCGACAGATTAAAATATATACCAACAGCTCCGTTGGTACTATATATGAGAGGAAAGACAGAGTTTCTTAATTATGAGCATGGGTTAGGAATAGTAGGAAGCAGACGACCGACATATTATGGTAATTTAGTGGCGGATGAATTTACAAAAGCATTAGCAGTTAAGGGAATAACTATAATTAGTGGAATGGCAATGGGGATAGATGCACGCTGTCATCAGGCGGCTCTTGAGTCAAATGGAAAGACTATAGCTGTTTTAGGTGGTGGTGTAGATATATGTTATCCCCAGACTAATTATGACATATATATGGAAATGTGTGAAAAAGCACTTCTTGTATCAGAATATGAGCCTGGAGAAGCTCATATATCATTACATTTTCCATCAAGGAACAGAATAATAAGTGGACTGTCGGATGGAATTCTGGTCATAGAAGCTATGCTCAGAAGCGGAACTATGATAACCGTGGATAATGCGCTTGAACAAAACAAAGAGATATATGCTGTTCCGGGACGGGTAACAGATATGCTTTCCAAGGGAACGAATAATATTATAAAACAGGGAGCTGCATTGGTAGACAGTCCGGCAGATATAATAGTAAATATGCTGGGGACAGAAGCTTTTTATAAAAATGATGATAAAAAAGTCAGGGGAAGTGGTGTGAATTCTACGATAATAAAAAAAGATAAGTTGTCAGAAAAGCAGACTAAATTACTGGGTATGCTTGGGTTTGAACCGGTATTTATAGATGATCTGATAAGGGCAAATGACATGAATATTTCTGATACAATACATAACATGAAAGCGCTCGAAGAACTTGGATATGTCAGGTCCATCGAGCAGAGCTATTACATTTTGTCAGGAAAAAATACTTGCATTTGAAAATTTTTTAGTATATAGTACCGAATCAGTGAGTTATTGGAAGTAAAAACTTAGGTAATTGTACCGGAGGGATTATGGCAAAAAATCTTGTAATAGTTGAGTCACCAACAAAGGCAAAGACTATAAAAAAGTTTTTGGGTAAGAATTATGAAGTAATAGCTTCTGAAGGTCATGTCAGAGATCTTCCGAGAAGCAGTATGGGAATAGATAAGGAAAATGATTTTGAACCTCATTATATTACTATAAGAGGTAAGGGAGAACTTGTAGCGACATTAAAGAAGGCTGCCAAGAAAGCTGATTTTGTGTATCTTGCAACTGACCCTGACCGTGAGGGAGAGGCTATATCATATCATTTGTCTGTTGCATTAAAGCTTGATGAGAAATCCTATAAGAGAATAACATTTAACGAAATAACAAAAAATGCTGTTAAGGATTCTATAAAGAAAGCCAGAGCTATAGATATGGATCTTGTTGATGCTCAGCAGGCAAGAAGAGTTGTTGACAGACTGGTGGGCTATGAAATAAGTCCACTTCTGTGGGAGAAGCTTGGCAAGAGAAGTCTTTCTGCAGGAAGAGTGCAGTCTGTAGCGCTTAAGATGATTTCCGATAGAGAGAATGAGATAAATGATTTTATTCCTGAAGAGTATTGGACTATTGATACTTATCTCAAGGTTCCGGGACAGAAGACATCTGCACTTTTTAATATAAATAAAAAGGATCTTAAGGATGAGAAGACTGCTTCAGAGCTGAAGAAGAAGCTGGACAAATCTGTATTTAAGGTAAGTGATATAAAGAAATCAAACAGAAGCAAGAAGGCTCCGGTGCCTTTTACAACAAGTACTCTTCAGCAGACAGCAGCAAGCAGAATCAATTTTTCAACTTCTAAAACCATGAGAGTTGCTCAGCAGCTCTATGAAGGAGTTGATCTGAATGGTGATGGTACAGTTGGTCTCATTACATATCTGAGAACGGATTCTACTCGTGTATCTGATGAAGCTGATAGAAATGCGAGAGAATTTATAAAAGAAAAATATGGTGAAGAGTATGTAGCTGATAGTATAGTGGCTGATAATGGTAAGACAAAGAATATACAGGATGCTCATGAGGCTATTCGTCCAACAGATGTATCCAGAACTCCTGCATATGTTAAGCCATATGTAACTGCAGAGCAGTACAAGCTTTATAAGCTGATTTATGAAAGATTTGTAGCCAGCAGAATGAAGCCGGCTGTATATGATATATTTACTGTTTCGGTTGAAGCATCCGGAGAAGTTCTTAAATGTTCAGAGAGTACTGTTAGTTTTGCAGGATATCTGAATGTATATAGTACAGAAGAGGATAAGATTAAAACAACAAATCTGTCAGGAATAAGTATTGGCGATGAGCTGAAACTGGATAAGGTTGAGGCTAAACAGCATTTTACAGAACCTCCTGCTCATTATACCGAATCTCTTCTTGTTAAGACGATGGAAGAAAATGGTATAGGTCGTCCATCTACCTATGCACCAACTATATCGACACTATTAAATAGAAGATATATAACAAAGGAACAGAAAAATCTATATATCACAGAACTGGGAGAAGCAGTTAACGGAATTATGATAACTGCATTTCCGGAGATTGTAGATGTAGAGTTTACTGCAAATATGGAATCTCTCCTTGATTCCATAGGTGAAGGTGCTATTGACTGGAAGGTTGTAGTTAGAAATTTCTATCCTGACCTTGAAAAGGAAATAAAAAATGCAAGCAAGAATCTTGAGAAAATCAAGATAGCAGATGAGACTACGGATGAGATATGCGAAGAATGTGGTGCCAACATGGTTATCAAGTACGGCGCATACGGTAAGTTCCTTGCTTGTCCTAATTTCCCTAATTGCAGAAATACAAAACCTTACTTTGAGAAAATCGGAGTAAGATGCCCTGAATGTGGTTCAGAGATAGTCAAGAGAAATACTAAGAAGGGACGCCCATTCTATGGATGTATAAATTATCCTGAATGTGAATTCATGTCCTGGAACAGACCTCTTGCCAAGAAATGTCCTGAATGCGGTAAGATGATGATTGTTAAAGGAAAGAAAGCTGTATGCTCTGATGCGGCTTGTGGATATACAGAGAAGTTAGAGGAAGATATCTAATATTCACAGTAACTTCAAGCGTAATTCGGAAAACACGCTCTGCGAGCTTTATCGTATGCTTCGCATACTGTTTTCCTCATTTCGTTGAAGTTCCTGCTTCGCAGGTACGATAAAAATACACACATGTAACGTGTTTTGCGAGGCAAAACGTTACATGTGTGTATTTTTATCTACTGTGAATAGTAACATTTGCTTGCGTAACGTTATGTAAACGTGGTATACTGTGTGTCGGTGGTGTTTGCCACCGACATTTTGTGCTTTTTGGTATTAAAAAGTAATAAATGTTCAATATGTGTGATAAAAGGGGAAAAGGTATGAATGCTACAGTTATTATCTTATTGATCATAGGTGTTCTTGCTATTGTTATAAGTTTCTTTGTAACAAGTGATGGTGAGTCTGCTGAAGAATCAGAAAAACAGACTACAGTTGTGAAGGATGAGCTTTCAGAAGCTGATAAGAAAAAGCTTAAGAAGCTTACAGATAACTATGTTAATGAATACAGCAAGAAGAAAATCAAAGAAACTGTAAGTAAGAATATTAATACAGCTATAAATGATGAGATAAAGAAAAGTGAAAAGACTATCTCTAAAAAAGTTGAAGATAATGTTAATAATATAGACAGCAGAGCTTCAGAGAATACAAAGAAGATGGAAGAGTATTATAATGAAGTAACTGCAGATATAGAAAAGAATAAAAGTGAGATAGAAGATATATATCATAAGGTATCTGATAAGGAAAAGGATATAAAAACTTCTCTGGGACTTATAGATGAATATAAAGCCGGTCTCGATAAGCTGAAGAAAGAAACTGACAGACTTGAGAAGGTAAAGAATGATATAGATGGCTTCGATAAGAGCTTTGAAGATATGAAGTCTGAGATAAATGAACTCATGAAGAAGCTTGATGATAAGAAAGCTGAAACACTTCAAATCCTCGAAAAACAGCCTGTTATTGCAGACACAGCCGCTGTAGCAAATGAAGCTAAAGAGCCAGTTGAAGCAGTAGATGAGTCCGCAGAATCAGTTTCTGAGGCAGTTGAAGAAAAAGAAGAAGCTGTATCAGATGAAACTGAGGAAACAGCTGTAGAAGAAGTTGAAGAGACTGCTGATGAAGTAGAAGAATCTGAAGAAACTGATGACATTGACGAAGAGTCTGAAGAAGAAGTAACTGAAGAATCAGAAGAAGCTGTTGATGATGATGACAATGATGATGAAGATGATTCAGACGACGAAGAAGACGATGATGATGATGATTCAGATGACGAAGACGACGATGATGATGATTCAGATGAGGAAGATGAAGCACCTAGTCTCTCAGAGATGCTTGACAGAGAAGGAATAGATATATCTGAGGGTGATGAAGAAGGTAATATTACAGCTATGTATAATGCCGGATTCAGTATTATAGAGATATCTAAAGTTATCGGCGTAGGTGTTGAAGAAGTAAAATCAGTTATTGATAAACGGTCTTAGGAGAGAAGTGAGATGAATAAAAAATATCTTCTTAGAGGAATTGGAATCGGAATGCTTGTTGGAGTGTCTGTAATGTATGGTGCATATGCAACTATGGGTAAGACCTCCGCAGGATCAGATGATACAAAAATCGTGGCAGAAGCTACAACAGAAAATGAAGTTGAAGTGACCACAGAGAAAACTACTGAGGCTGCTACTGAAAAGACTACAGAGAAGGAAAAGGAGGTAACTACAGAAAAAACAACTGAAGCTACCACCGAAAAGACAACGGAGAAAGAAACCGAGGCAACTACAGAAAAGACAACTGAGGCTACCACCGAAAAGACAACGGAAAAAACAACTGAGGCAACTACGGAAAAAACCACAGAAGCTACTACAGAGGCTACAACAGAGAAAAAAGAAGAAACAACTGAGAAGAAAGAAGAGACTACTGAAAAGAAGGAAGAAGTAAAAGCTTCTGACAAGACAAAAGATATAACAGTAACTTCCGGTATGGGATCTGAAGATATAGCAGCGCTTCTTGAAGAAGCAGGTCTGGTTGATTCTGCAACTGGTTTCAATGAGTGGCTGGTTGAGAAAGGATATGACTCAAAACTTCATATCGGAACCTTCAAAATCAAGGAAGGAAGCAAATATGAGGATATAGCTAAAATTCTCATGACAGAAGGAAAGTAAGTAAGTCTAAATAAAAAAGTGTCTGCTACATATAAAAAGTGCAGAAAAAGTTGATTAATTCTAAGAAAACCCCTTGCAATGGGGTTTTTCTTATGTTAATATAAGCGTTGCGCGACTTGGTTCGGGTGTAATTTTTATGCCCTGCTGATAACGCATAAAAAAACATGTGGATTTAAATGCATGGTGCTGTCTACGCTCAATGGTCTTAGATAGATTATAGGACAGTGTGTCGCATTTAAAGATTAAGTCCACAGAAGAAAAAACCAGGAGGTACATTATGAGCGTTATTTCAATGAAACAGTTACTTGAGGCAGGTGTTCACTTCGGTCACCAGACAAGAAGATGGAACCCTAAGATGGATGAGTTCATCTACACAGAGAGAAATGGTATCCATATCATCGATCTTCAGAAGACAGTTGGCAAGATGGATGAAGCTTATAAGGCAGTATTTGATGCTGTTGCAAATGGTGGTACAGTTCTTTTTGTTGGTACAAAGAAGCAGGCTCAGGATTCTATTCAGACAGAAGCTGAGAGATGCGGTATGTACTTTGTAAACCAGAGATGGCTCGGTGGTATGCTTACAAACTTCAAAACTATCCAGTCTAGAATTGAGACTCTTAAGAAGTATAAGAAGATGGAAGAGGATGGTACATTTGAAGTTCTTCCTAAGAAGGAAGTTGTAATGATTAAGAAAGAGATGGAGAAGCTTTCTAAGAACCTTGGTGGTATCGAGAATATGAAGAAGCTTCCAGATGTTATATTTGTAGTAGATCCTCATAAGGAAAGAATCTGCGTACAGGAAGCACATGCACT
>DOVG01000240.1 GCA_003520205.1 Lachnospiraceae bacterium | reverse complement strand
GAGACTCAGGTTATTCACAGACGTGAGAAGAGTGGCGAGTTAAATGGACTTTTCCGTGTACAGATGTTCCATCAGGATGATGATCATACATTCCTTACGGAAGATATGATAGAGGATGAAATCGGTGATATCATGGATATAGCTAAGTATATCTATGAGACATTTGGACTTACATATTCTGCAGAACTGTCTACAAGACCGGATGATTTTATGGGCGCACCGGAACTATGGGATGCCGCTGAGGATTCACTTAAAAGAATACTTGATAAGAAGTATGGTGAAGGTGGATATGAGATTAATGAAGGAGATGGAGCGTTCTATGGTCCAAAGATTGACCTTAAGATGAAGGACTGCATCGGTCGTGAATGGCAGATGGGAACAATCCAGCTTGATTTCCAGCTTCCGCTTAACTTTGATCTGAGATATGTTGCTCAGGATGGATCTCAGAAGAGACCTGTTATGATTCATAGAGCTATATTTGGCTCATTTGAGAGATTCATCGGAATACTTATAGAGAACTTCAAGGGTGTATTCCCATTCTGGATGTCTCCATTCCAGGTAGGTGTTGTACCTATTCGTCCGGAACATAATGAGTATGCAGCAGAAGTTGTTGAAGCACTTAGAGAAGCAGGTATTCGTGTTGAAGCTGATTATTCAGATGAGAATATGAAGACAAAGATAAAAGGCTTCAAGAAGTATAAGGAACCATATATCCTAATACTTGGAGATAAAGAAGCTGAAGAGAAGACAGTTTCTGTAAATGTAAGAGGAAATAAACAGATGAACTCAGTTCCTCTTGATGCATTTATTGATATCTGCAAGAAGCAGATCAAGGAACACTCTCTTGAACTGATCGATACATATGAAGGATAAGAACGGCATTAAGGAGTATACTTAATATGCTTGATAAAAAAAAGATAAAGCTTATGACCAGAATATCTATATATGAGAAGAATGAGGATACGAATGATCTGGCTCTTAGTAAGTTTTATAAAGAAGACTATGCCAAGTACGGATGCCTTAAGACACTTGTTGCGACTACTGTTTGTTACTGGCTGTGTATAGCGGTATATATTCTTATGAATTTTGAACAGGTTCTGAATAATCTTAACACAATGGATTATTTTAAAACTATATCACGCCTGATGGGTGGCTATATCATTACGATGATTGTATTCTATATATATGCTTTTGTTGTCTATAATATTAAGTATATAAAAGCAAAAAAAGGAATCATATCATATAATCGTGATCTTAGCAGGCTTATAAAGCTGTATGAGAAGCAGGAAGCTCATGACCGTGTGATTAAAGGAAAAGTCAAAGTGTATTCTGATATCGGTGGCGACATGGATGATTATGAAGAAACAAGTGTCATTGATGAAACTTTGAATAAAACCGGTAATAATATTCAGAGTGAAGTAAATGAGTTCAGAGACCTTGATGGATATTATAGTGACAGTGGCCTTAGATATGTGGATGATGATACAACTGACATGAATGATGTGGAGGAACCGGCACAATGACAGCCATTTTAAATATTAAAAATAATATAAGATCATTTTTCAGAAAACAGGATGAGATAGTGACTCCTATATTTAGATTTATATGGTGTCTGATGGTGTTTATGTCTCTTCAGAAGCTTTTTCACTATTCTGAACTGGGATCAAAGAAAGAAATAACCATACTACTTGCGATACTTACGGCGCTTCTTCCGGATGCATTTATGTTTCTTATCGCAGGAGTGCTTATATCACTTCACACATTTTCAGTTTCATTAGAGGCAGGCGCTACATTTGTTGTTCTATACATTATCATGTATTGTGTATATATCAGGTTCTTCCCGAATTATGCATATGCTATGTTTATAGTTCCGCTGTTCTATGTTATAGGCATACCTTATGCCGCACCAATAGCAGTTGGACTTATAGCAGGACTTGGCGGTGTTGTTCCGGCGGTTATGGGAGTGGTTCTGTATTTCTATGCTCAATGTGTAGAAACAGTATCAGGACTTCTGGCTACAGAGGATGTAGAAAATGAGATAGAAGCTTTTCAGAAGCTTTCAAATGTACTTATTCATAACAAGGAAATGTATGCTGCAATGATAATATTTGCCATAACAGTCCTTGTGATTGCGATACTTGTTAAATTCAGTTATCCATATGCTATTTATATAGCTATAGGAGCTGGTATTATAGTTAATATATTTGCAGCTATACTTGCAGGCTTCATACTTGGACAGGATGTTCCGATGGGAACAGTCCTTGCCGGAAGCCTGGTTGGTATACTGATTGCCCTGGTCATAAGATGCGGACAGGGAGTACTAGATTATAAACATACAGAAAGGGTTCAGTTTGAGGATGACGACTATTACTATTATGTAAAAGCTGTTCCAAAGATTGACTCTGAAAAGAAATCAGAAAAGAAAGAGAAAAATGGATAATTTATGGCAAATTATCAGGTCTCAGTTCAGCAATATTTATTTTCCAGACATAGGCTGGTCAGATGTACTTGATATTATCATAATTGCATATATTCTTTATCATATTCTTTTGTGGATAAAAACGAGTCGCGCATGGACGCTCTTAAAGGGAGTTCTTGTGGTGGCTCTCTTTCTGGTTATAGCTGTTATATTCAGGTTTAATACTATTCTCTGGATAGCCCGTAACCTGATAAATGTTTTTCTTATAGCAATCATCATATTGTTCCAGCCCGAACTTAGACGTGCTCTCGATGAGCTGGGACGTAAGAAGATCATTACAAGATTCTTCAATTTTGATAATAGAAGGGTAGATGAATCCAGTCTGAATGACAGGTCCATCTATGAACTTGTAAAAACCTGTACACGTTTATCGAAGGATAAAACAGGGGCGCTTATTGTTATAGAACATGAAACTCCTCTGGGTGAATATATCAATACAGGAATAGCTATAGATGCGTCCATATCACATCAGCTTCTTATAAATATTTTTGAGAAAAATACACCTCTTCATGATGGTGCAGTTATCATAAAGGATAACAGAGTTGTTGCTGCTACATGTTATCTGCCACTCACAGACAGACATGATGTAGATAAGATTCTGGGAACCAGACATAGAGCCGGACTTGGAATCAGTGAATCTACGGATAGTATGACTATTATTGTATCTGAGGAAACAGGTGGTATATCTATAGCCTATAAGGGTGCTTTATATCAGGAACTGGATGAGGATGGTCTTAGAAAGCAGCTTACAAAACTCAAAACTGTGAAGGATGACAAAACCTCCGGAACAAAAGTTCTTAAGTTAGGAGGTAAGAGAAATGCGCAGTAAGATAAAAGGCTTAATATTTGATCATGTTGGTTTGAAACTCTTATCAATAACTCTTGCATTTGTACTCTGGTTTGTAGTAATGAATGTTGAAGATTCTATCATTACGAAGTCTATTTATGATATACCGGTAGAGATGCTGAATGGTGATGTCATACTTAAAAATGGTGGTGTGTATGATGTGACTGAAGGTGAAACCGTCAATATTATGGTTAAAGGTCCAAGATCAGTAGTGGAAGGTCTTGAAGCATCAAACTTTAAAGCTACAGCAGATCTGTCGCATCTGTCAGTTACTAATTCAACTACTATAGTTGTAAACACAAATGATACTATAAGTAGTAATAATTCAAGGTCTCTGACTATTACACCTCTTAATGAGTATGTTACAGTAACTATAGAAGAAGAATCAGAAAAGAGTATACCTGTAAAGGTTATAACAACTGGAAATGTTAAATCGGGTCATGCCCTCGGAAATCCGGCACCTACACCAAATATGATAACAGTTAAGGGTCCAGAATCTGTGCTTTCCAATATAGTTGAAGCAAGAGCAGTAGTTGATGTAACTAATGAAGATAAAGATATAGAGGAAGTTGTTCGTGTTGGTTGTATAGATGGTTATGGGAATGCTGTTCAGAAGGATAATGTGTCACTATCGGCTGAAAAGATCAAAGTTACCATACCTGTATATAGAACCAAGACAGTTCCTGTAATTATTAATACAGTAGGTAATCCTGCTGAAGGCTTTGGTGTAAGAAATATTAATTATGAGCCTTCTACCGTAATAATTACCGGAGAAGGAGAGGATCTTTCTGAAATCGAATCAATCAGTATTAATAATATATCCGTAACAGATGCGTCTGAAACAATAGAGAGTAATGTAGCTCTGGCTGATTGTTTGCCACCGAATATCTATATAGCCGATGATACGTCGGAGATAGCTGTAAGCGTGGATATAGAGAGAGTTGAAACAAAAGAAGTTACACTTAGTCCAGTTGCTATAAAAATGATTAATCAAAATAACAATTATAAGTATCAGGTATCGAAGCCTCCTATTCTGAAGATTAAGGTAACAGGATTTCAGGAAGATATGCTGGATCTGTCCATCGATTCACTTAATCCACGTATGTCTGTACAGGATATGGAACCTGGAGAACATGAGGTTCAGGTAATGTTTGATGAAAGTGAGAGACTGACGATATCAGATAAGTATACGGTGACTGTCGAGATTTCAGAAAAATAGTATCTTGGATTAAATAAAGTTAATCCCGATGAAATGGGGGGTGAGAATATGATCACTGATACAGAGGGTATTAAGAAACTTCAGGCTGCTATAGATGAATCGAATTATATAGTATTTTTCGGTGGTGCGGGAGTATCCACTGAAAGTGGTATACCTGATTTCAGAAGTCAGGACGGACTTTATAATCAGAAATATAAATATCCGCCGGAAGAGATAGTAAGCCATACATTTCTTGTATATAAGCAGGAAGAATTCTTTGAATTCTATAAAGATAAAATGCTGGCACCGGATGCAAAGCCGAATGCTGCGCATAAAAAGCTGGCAGAAATGGAAGCTTCAGGTAAGCTTAAAGCTGTAATAACCCAGAATATAGACGGACTTCATCAGGCTGCAGGAAGTAAGGAGGTGCTTGAACTTCACGGTTCAGTACTTAGAAACTATTGTACAAAGTGTGGTAAGACTTACAGCAGTACACCGGATGATGTAAATGCCGGTGTGAAGTACATACTTGCCTGTGACGGTGTTCCGAAGTGTAATGAAATAGTAAACGGAAAACAGTGTGGTGGAGTGGTAAGACCAGATGTAGTTCTTTATGAAGAAGGACTTGATAGTGATGTTATAAGCAGAGCTATAATGCATATATCTAAAGCTGATATGCTTATAATAGGTGGTACATCTCTTGTCGTATATCCGGCTGCAGGGTTTATCAGCTATTTCCATGGCAAGCATCTGGCTGTTCTGAATATGGCATCAACTTCGCGTGATGCTCAGGCAGATATTATAATTAGAGAAAAAATCGGTGAGGTTTTCTCACAGATAAAAGTATAAA
>DOVG01000002.1 GCA_003520205.1 Lachnospiraceae bacterium | reverse complement strand
GGGACATAAAATCGACAGATATGTATCTATTGGCATATCTGTTTTTGTTTTTATAACATAAGTGCCAAAAGTAAACTAAATAGTCATTTAAAAAGGAGGATATCTATGTTAGGTAAATGTCTTGAAAATGTAAGAAAAAATGTACCCTTGGTACATAATATTACAAACTACGTAACTGTAAATGATGTTGCTAATGCTCTTCTTGCCTGCGGAGGAAGCCCTATCATGTCAGATGAAGCAGATGATGTCGCTGATATCACATCTATCTGTGGAGGACTTAATATTAATATCGGAACTCTTAACAAGAATTCTATAGAAGCTATGTTTGTAGCCGGAAAACAGGCAAATTCTTTAGGTCACATACTTCTTCTTGACCCGGTTGGAGCAGGTGCTTCAAAGCTTCGTACTGATACAGCCGTTAAACTGATGGACGAACTTAACTTTAACTGCATCAGAGGTAATATATCCGAGATCAAAACACTTGCTCTTGGAAGTGGAACTACCAAAGGTGTAGATGCTGATGTTGCCGATGCGGTTTCAGAGGAGAATCTGGATGAGGCTATTAGATTTGTTAAGGATTTTGCCAGGAAAACCGGTACGATAGTTGCTATTACAGGAGCTATCGATCTGGTAAGTGATGGAGATAAATGCTACGTAATCAGAAATGGACGCCCGGAAATGGGAAAAATCACAGGAACAGGATGCCAGTTATCCGGTGTAACAACCGCATTTCTTGTAGCTAATCCTGATTCACAGCTTGAGGCTGTTGCCGCTGCAGTCTGCACTATGGGACTTGCCGGAGAAATAGGATGGTCATATATGCAGGCCGGAGATGGTAATTCTACCTATCGTAACCGCATCATAGATGCCATCTTCAATATGGATGCCGAAACACTTGATAAAGGAGCTAAATATGAAATTAGATAACAAAGATCTTCTATTATACGCTGTAACAGACCGTCACTGGTTAAATGGAAGAACACTAAAAGAAGTATTAAAAGAAAGTCTGGATGGAGGAGCTACTTTTATCCAGCTTAGAGAGAAGAACCTTGATGAAGAAAGCTTCCTTGCCGAAGCAAAGGAGATAAAAAAACTCTGTCATGATTATAATGTTCCTTTTGTAATAAATGATAATGTAGATATAGCTCTTGCCATGGATGCTGATGGAGTTCATGTAGGTCAGAGCGATATGGAAGCCGGAGATGTCAGAGCAAAGCTTGGACCTGACAAAATAATAGGTGTATCTGCACAAACTGTTGAACAGGCGATACTTGCAGAGAAAAGAGGCGCTGATTATCTGGGAGTCGGAGCAGTATTTCCGACAGGTTCCAAGGATGACGCTGAGTTACTGTCTCATGAAACTCTTAAAGCTATATGCGATGCAGTAAATATTCCTGTTATAGCAATAGGTGGAATCACTGTAGATAACACTCCAACTCTGGCTGGTTCAGGAATAGTTGGTATAGCAGTTATCAGCGCAATATATGCAGCCGATAATATAACAGAAGCTACAAGAAAACTCAAAAAAGTCACCAGTGAAATGGTAATAAAAAGGTGATACAGATGATAAAAGGCGTAATATTCGATATAGATGGTGTAATACTCGACTCTATGAGTATATGGAATGATCTTGGAGCCAGATATCTTATCAGCATCGGGATACAACCTGAAGAAGGTCTGAATGAAATTCTCTTTTCCATGAGTATGGAACAGGGAGCCCAGTATCTTAAAGAGCATTATAAAATATCTAAATCCACTTCCACTATTCTGGAAGGAATCAGACTTATGCTGGAGCGGTTTTACTTTGATGAAGTTCCTGCCAAAGCAGGAGCCAATGAACTTATGAGTTTCTTTAAGAGTAACGGTATAAGGATGACTGCAGCCACTTCAAGTCCAAGAACTCATATTGAAAAGGCACTCATAAGAAATCATCTGATAAGCTATATCGAAGCTATATATACTACCAGTGAAGTCGGAATCAGTAAGCATTCTCCTGACATTTACAACAAAGCAGCAGAATTTATGCAGCTAAGTCCCGGAGAAATAATAGTTCTCGAGGACTCGTTATATGCTCTCAAAACTGCAAAAGCTGCAGGATATAAAACTATAGGAGTATATGATAAGGATGGAGAAACTGACCAGGACGGTCTGAGAGAAACCTGTGATATATACATATCACATTTAAATGAACTTATAGATAAGAAACACTCAGAAACCGCTATTTTTCTATGAAAAATCTTATTTTTCGTGTTTCAGAGTGACATCAAGCGACAGATCGGGGGCACCACTTTCTGCCGCTATAAAAAAATGCTGATAAATCTATAAAGAAAGAAGGTAAACAAAATGAACACAGCATTAACCATTGCTGGAAGCGATTCCAGCGGAGGCGCCGGTATACAAGCAGACCTTAAGACCATGACTGCAAATGGAGTCTATGGAATGAGCGCTATTACTGCACTTACTGCTCAGAATACTACCGGCGTAACAGGAATAATGGAAGTAACACCGGAGTTTCTTGAGAAACAGCTCGATGCATGTTTTAGTGATATCTTCCCAGACGCCGTTAAAACAGGCATGGTTTCTTCAACTGAACTCATAATTGTTATTTCCAACAAGCTTAAAGAGTATAAAGCAACTAATATAGTTGTTGACCCCGTTATGGTAGCTACCAGCGGAGCAAAGCTGATATCCGATGATGCTATTGATACTCTTAAGAAATATCTGCTTCCTCTGGCGACTTTAATCACCCCAAATATTCCGGAGGCTGAAGTTCTTGCAGAAATGTCCATTAACACTGAAAAAGATATGGAAACTGCTGCAAAGATCATTTATGAAACTTACGGATGCTCTGTACTATGCAAAGGCGGACATCAGGTAAATGATGCTAATGATCTTTTGTACAGTGAAGGCGGAGTTACATGGTTCAAGGGTAAAAGAATTAATAACCCTAATACACACGGAACCGGATGTACCCTTTCAAGCGCAATTGCATCAAACCTTGCCAAGGGAGAAACTCTGGAAAACAGTGTTAAAGCAGCTAAGGATTATATATCCGGAGCACTTGCAGCAATGCTGGACCTCGGTAAAGGCAGTGGTCCACTTGCACATAATTATGTATTTATGAAGGAGAATAACAATGAGTGATAAACAGAAATTTGATGGATATGCAAGTAAATATGATGAATGGTTTATGGTAAATGAACACCTTTTTACCAGTGAGCTGAGACTTTTTAAAAAGGTTCTTGGAGACATAAACGGTAAAAAGCTACTTTCTGTAGGATGTGGAAGCGG
>DOVG01000245.1 GCA_003520205.1 Lachnospiraceae bacterium | reverse complement strand
TACTCTTCTTATGCTTTGTGATCTTTTCAATCAGTCCGTCTTCTCCAAGCAGCTTTCTCACTATAACGGCCAGAATGTCTGCCGTTTTCTTTGATACCGCAACTACCAGAAGGATAACGGATATGAGCAGCGCCACAACTGTACCAAGCACTCCCCATTTAGCATATTCTTCAACCGTATCCACACCTGCAATATATAAAGAAATAAAACCTATAACTCCCAGAATAGTAATTCCCAGCTTCTGACATACATACTGAACCAGTGTTATTCCACTGGCACGTCCCGCATCTATATCATGTTTGGATATATAATATACCTCTGCGATTCCACTGAGTGATCCCAGCGTAGCAAACTTAATAAATGCACAGTATAGACCACATTTGAAAGATTCCCACCAGGTCATCTGTCTTTTCTCATACATTGTCATAGAATGAATTATTAAGCCTTCCGTTACAAAATGTAAAAGAGTGAGGCAAAGACATACAAGCGGAATTATAACAGAAAATGTTCTCATCTCTTTAAATGCCGCATTTATCTCATCATTCTTCCAGAAATAAACTATAACAAGAATGATAAGGATGATAACCCACTTAATAACACCGCTGATTATATTTTTTCTTTTATTTGATTTACCCTCCGGACTTTCGTTTTTTTCATTACCGGCTTCTATTTTATTTTCTATTTTCATATCATTATTTGAAATCTTTTCATTCACTTCCATATTCAGAAAGTATAATCTATTTCTGTAAATTTGCAAGCAAAGATGACATTTTGTGACAGTTTGAACCTGATTTTATTTGTCACCAAAATTGCAAAAAAGATGACAATTTGAATCTGATTCAAATTGTCATCTTTTTGTTATTTATAATCATACTTTAGTATTGTAACCGAAAGCGGAGGAATGTCGATAGCGATGGAATTCTTCATTCTGTCTGCCGGCTCAGCCACAGCTTTTATAGTCTTCTTTGAACCCATATTTCTTCCGAGACCACCGTACTTCTCATCGTCTGAAGAAAGAATCTCCTTATAGGTAGTAAGACAAGGCACGCCTATCTTATAATCCTTCCTCTCAACCGGAACGAAATTACATATAAACATCAGCTGATCCTTTGACGTCTTGCCCCTTCTGACAAATGCAACTATTCCGCTGTCTGCATCATCAACCTTTGTCCACTCAAAGCCCATAACTTCATTATCATTATAGTATAAAGCATCATATCCTGTATAAATATGATTCAAATCCTTCACAAAATCCTGCATACCTTTATGCATTGGATTATCCAGAAGGAACCAGTCCAGACTTCTGGCTTCACTCCACTCGCGAAGCTGTGCAAATTCCTGTCCCATGAAGAGAAGCTTCTTGCCAGGATGTCCGAGCATAAATCCATATGCCGTTCTAAGATTTGCAAATTTATCAAATTCCAGACCGGACATCTTATTCAGCATAGAACATTTTAAATGAACAACCTCATCATGAGATATAACAAGAATATAGTTCTCAGCATATGTATATGAAAGTGAAAATGTAAGTCTGTTATGGTTAAACTTTCTGAAGTAAGGGTCCAGCTTCATATACTCAAGGAAGTCATTCATCCATCCCATGTTCCACTTGAACAAAAATCCCAGTCCATCCATAGAAGCAGGAGCTGTAACTCCCGGCCATGCTGTTGATTCTTCAGCTATAAGATATGCTCCAGGATTTCTCTTTTCCATTACCTCATTTATATTCTGAAGGAGAGCTATAGCTTCAAGATTCTCCTTACCACCATTCTTATTAGCAACCCATTCTCCATCACGTTTTCCATAATCAAGATACAGCATAGATGCAACCGCATCCACACGAAGCCCGTCTATATGGTACTTCTCAACCCAGAAAAGCGCATTTGAAGTAAGGAAGTTGGCAACCTCATTTCTACCATAATCAAATATATAAGTTCCCCAATCAGGATGCTCACCCTTACGAGGATCTGCATTTTCATACAGTGGCATGCCATCAAAACGTCCTAGTCCGTGGGCATCTCTTGGAAAATGTGCCGGAACCCAGTCTAATATTACGCCAATGCCCAGCTTATGCATATGATCAACAAAATATGCAAAGTCCTCAGGAGTTCCGTATCGCGATGTCGGCGCATAATAATTTGTTACCTGATATCCCCAGGAACCATCAAATGGATATTCAGCAATACCCATAAGCTCTATATGAGTATATCCCATATCTATGAGATATTTTCCTATTTCTTCTGCATACTCTCTATATGAGTAAAATCCAAAATCACTGTCTTCTATTTTCTTCTTCCATGAACCTAAATGGCACTCATAGATAGACATAGGCATCTTGATTCTTGATACACGGTCAAGCTTCTTACGCTTATCCATCCATTCCTTATCAGTCCACTTCAGATTACTGATATCAACTACTATATTGGCATTATCAGGTCTTACCTGATCCTGATTACCATACGGATCTGCCTTATAAAGAATATCACCATATCTGGTCAGAATCTGAAATTTATAAACAGCCCCAGGCATAACACCCGGAATAAAGAGTTCATATACTCCTGAAGCACTATGTATCTGCATAGGATTCAGAGAACCATCCCACATATTGAAGTCGCCAACTACAGATACACGTCTTGCATCCGGTGCCCATACAGCAAAGTAAGTTCCCTTTACTCCATCTATCTCTATAGGATGTGCACCCATCTTATTGTACACATCGTAATTCTTTCCTTCTGCAAAAAGATAGGCGTCGAAATCAGTAAAGAGTCCGTCAAAAGCATACGGATCTGCCGACTCTACTGTTGTACCATCATAATATTCTGTGACATATCTATACGCTGTGCCTTTATATTTTTTCTTAGGAAAATATACTCCATAGAAACCTTCTTCACTGATTTTTTCCATCGGTATAGAAGTCTTACCCTTTGGAGTTTTTATAGATACACTCTGACTATGTGGTTTGAAACATGTAATAACCTGACCATCCCCATAATCATGATTACCAAGCAGGTGCTTTGGCGCATTTATCTTGCCATCCATCAGCTCATCATAGAGTATCCAGTTAATCCAGTTCTGCAGTTTATCTCTCATGTAATACCCCTCCTCATCTTTTGCCAAAGCCTTAACCCCGGCCCGGCAAATCTCCATTAATTAAGTTTATCATCTATGTAGGGAAGTCGCAAGAAAAAAAGTGTCGCCAGAATACTTCTGACGACACAATAAAAGCATTATATAATTCCAGTCTGTAATAAGAATTATTCACCTATCTTATTAACTGCAACTGTAAGACGAGATATCTTGCGGGCAGCAGTATTCTTATGATAGATACCCTTGTTAGCAGCCTTGCTAATCTCTGAAATAGCAACCTTAAGAGCCTCTTCTGCTTCAGCCTTGTTTCCAGCTGTGATAGCAGCTTCAACCTTCTTTATAACTGTCTTAACCTTGCTCTTTACAGACTTATTTCTCATTTCTCTTTTCTTACTAATAACTATTCTTTTCTTTGCTGACTTGATATTAGCCATTTTTCATTCCTCCGGATTATTAATCATATTCAAATTCTTACCGATAATTACAGGGCCAGCCGTTCCCCAAACTATCAGGCATCTGTCCAATGTTCCACTTAGCCAAGACACGTTAGCATAGAGACTCTATGCCGGCATATGAAACAGCACATGATATAATATCAAAAAGCCCACTCTCCGTCAAGAACTTTTTGGAAGCATACCTTTTATGTATTCTTTTAGTTTTTCAGGAGCACCTTTTCCATACTC
>DOVG01000021.1 GCA_003520205.1 Lachnospiraceae bacterium | reverse complement strand
CTTAAGGTTATGAGAAAAAATGTTATCAGAACAGTTGAAGAAGTCCTAAATTAACATACATCGATGCACCCTTACAGGGATGATGTAACAACAATAAGATGGCACTTAGGCTTATGATAAAGAAAATAGCTGATATAGTTATGCATGAAATATCTATTAATACATTAGCTGGGAACGTAAAGGCAACCGGAACTAAAACATCAACGGACTCTGACTCCGTCATTTGCGCGAACTTCTAGGAAAGCTGTCAATACGCTTGCGTAATTGACAGTTTGACGAGAAGCGCGACACCGTAGGTGCAAGGTTCGAATCCTTGTACCCCAGCACTTGGACCTCGTAAGAAACGAGGTTCTTTTTCTGATGACGGGTAAAAAGAACCTATGATATCCTCACAGCATTTTGATGCTCCCCAGGCATCTGTTGTCTTTTCTTTATACACCTTCATTGGACTGCTGTATTTATTCAGTCCAAGAATTGCTCCGACATCAGAACCACCTATTCCACTTTTTCGCAATTTCAGCCACTCCATTTCTGCTAATCCACTTATCTTTATCTTTTCATATGACATTTTTCTCACTCCTTTCCATATTTTATTTATATGTTGCGCTCTTGTTGCTAGTTGAAGGGTATAATGTTAAGAAGATTGGGCGGAGACGTTCCCTGTCTTCCTCGAGATTTATCACATAAAAAGGAGAAAATTATGGCTGATTTAAAATTTGATAATGTAACACCTGAGCAGTTTGCACTTAACCTTCGTCAGCTTAAGAATGAGGGTAAAGTTAATGAGCTTGTTGATATGATCTACGAGGCTCATGCGGATTATTATAAAGGCGGTATGGGAAATGAAGGAGCAAATGCCCGCCTTTTAGAAACCGAAAATTTTATCAAGGAACTGTCACCTGTAAAGGAAGGTGAAGAGGCAAAGAAAGAGGGGAAAGAAATAAACCCGGATAACGTTGCATTTCTTAATCAGATCATGCAGGCGGTTTCGGAGAAATATTATAATGCGGTTTACGATGCCGGTAAAAGAAGAGATTCCTATGATGAACAGATAAAGAATGGGAATGTAAAGGGAACTGAACTGGTAAAGGATGAACCTAAGACAGTCAGGAAGATTGCCCATGATCTTGTGATGAGGGATGATGGGGTAGCTTCGGATGCTTATGTTCATTTCTACAGAACCCTGCATAACTCATTGGAAGGAAAGATCATTAATGGTAAAGATGCACAGGAAATAAATGTAGAGACAAGCGAAAAGGTTATTAAGAGTATTGAAGAAAAAGAGAACATTTCGCATGAAAAAACTCTTGAATATACGGAGGAGTATGAAAACAGAGACTATAATAATTCTCTTGGTTTCAGGTATAAGCAGGGCGAGCTTGCTCCCGGTGAGTCACCATTTGCAGATGTACCAAAGCATCTGAAGGAAGTACAGTCCTGTAAGTCAGCAGAAGAACTTGAAGCACTTGAGGATTCTCTTAATTCTGTAATTGATCAGCATGATCATTATGAAAGACAGATCAGATCTACGGTTAAGGTTGCAAACCATCTGTTAAATGAATTCGATTCCATTGACTGGCCGGCTGAAGATAAAACAGTTACATATGAAGATACTCGTCATTGCCTCGAACACTATACCCATCTTGGTAAAGATTACAAGTATGAAACGGTGGAAATAATATCTGATAAGAATCGTGAGGTTGAGGCAAAACTCATGAAAGCGGATAAAGATATTTATCCTGCAAGGACCAATAATGCTACTGAATTGATAGATAGATCGCTGAGTAATATGTTTGATCAGGCGGCTGAGAAATATGAGAATCTTAAAGAAGATGGGATGACAGATTCTCCTGAGTATAAAACAGCTGAAAAGATGGTCAAAACTGCGCAGAATATATTTCAGATGAAGGACACTGCTGAAAAGATCACTGAGGCACATGCCAATGCTAATGATGGCGGCAAATTGTCAAGGGTAGAAGATGCAAAGCTGAAACTTAAATATATTGAGAAAGCGAAAAAAATGCATAAGCTGACAGTTCTTCCGAAGATCGAGGATGATGCTTATGTCAGATCTATAGATGACACGCTGACAAAGCTTTCGGATTCGCTGGCAGACTGTAATGTAAAGCCGGATGAATCTAAGGGTTATTACGATAAACTCGCCACTTCACTTATGGAACATAAGAGAATCTATAAAAAGATAAGGGCGGCAGAGAAATTATCGGATGATAAATTAAAAGAAAAATATACAAAACAGCTGGTGACAAATACTTCTGAGATAAAAAAGGCTATTAAGAATTGTAAATCCTTTGAGAAATCTACAAAAAAAACTGAAGGAATAACTGGAGGAAAATCAAACCGTACAAGCGATTTGAATGAGCTTTCCGGCAACCTGGAAAGTACTGTTACCATTCTTAAGAATTCTGCTGCTGAGGTCAGTTTTGATAAATATATCAGACTTCATTCCGGTAAATATTCCGGAAAAACCGTTGGTGAAAAGAAGACAAATATCGCCAAGGTTATAGCAGCGTATTCTCTGAAGAAGGCAGGCAGGAAATTCAGTGTCGATGATATTCATAAAGCTGCAAATGAGATTGAGGAGTTTTACTGTATCAGAACCAATCCGGACTATAACACCCAAAATGGCGGTAAACAGCGACTGAAAGATGCTACCAAGGATGAAAAGTCAATGATCCACGAAGCTGTCAATGTGCGTGTTGGTCTGTATGGTATAAAGAACGGAAAATATGATGAGTTTGTTCGTGATATGAATACACTTAAGGATTCTATGAGAACCTCCAAAGGAAGAAGTGACGAGTATAAAAATCTCTGCAATGCAATTAAGGAAGCATCTGAACTGAATGAAAAAACTGCCAATATGACAGAAGAAAAAAAAGCAGATGCCTTTGCAAATGCAAATATAAAAGTCGTAATGGCCGTACAAAAATATGTCAAAGGAAAAGAGACTGTAAGAATTCAGGATAAAGGAAATGATGCATTTGCCAATTCCATGGATGCACTTTCAATTGTTTCAAAATATACGCGTCATGAAGGCCAGGCAATGAATGAAAGCATCATTAAGGTTGTAAATAAGATCAATAAAGTGCGAAAAGATAATCTTCTCTCAGATGCAAACAGATTTGCAAAAGGTTTCGGAGCCGAGAGAGCGAAGATGGCATACGACAGAAGAACAGCCGCCGAAAATAGTAAGAAAAATGTAAAAGAAAACAAGGCTCCCGGAAGGAGGTAAGTTATGCCTGGTTATAAATTTCCAACAAGAAAAGAACGCCTTGAACTGCTTGAAGAGTTAAACAGGCTGGAGGCAGAGAATGGGGCTGAGCTTACAGATAATGATATATATCAGAAATATAAAACTGCCTTTGCTGAGATGGATAAAGAGATGGAGAAGCTGTCCGGTCCGGGTGAGAGGACCCAGGACAACCCGATGGGGCTTACTCCGGAGCTTACAAAGGAAGGAAAAGAAAGGCTTCTAGGTCTTATGGTGGAGGCCGGAAAGACCGGTGAGGAATTTCTTGCCCAGATGCAGAAGGAGAAAAAGAGCCTTGGTCAAGGTGTTCCCGGAGTAGTTAATAAGCTTCAGGGAATCATGTCCAAGGACTTTGATGCCATTTCCGAATATGATCCTGAGACTAAGCTGACTCTTCCTGAGATTCAGGAGAAGGCAAGGACAAGAACTATAGATATGATGGGCGAGACCCTTTCAAAGCTTGGGCATCTGCAGTCCTCACGTATTCCGATGACTGTGCTGGGTTCCCGTGGCGAGAAGAGGAAGGGTGTTTTCACCAAGGCAAATTATAATACGGTAAAATCAGATTTTAATCATATGCTTGAGGCGGCTGCTGAGGAGTCTTCTCCCGAAGGACGAAAGGAAATAGGGAAAATACTAAGCAGCTATAAAGCATTTCTTATAAAAAAGGGAGCAACGAAAAGAAATGGTGAACTTATAACAGAAAAAGTATCCGATGATTATCTGATTGGTCATATGAGAAAATTTCTGCTTACTAATTATCGGGACGGTATGATATCCAGTGACACCAGGGATTTTCTTAAGGATGAACTTGGGCTTAACACCAGAAAGATTTCAAACGAAACCATAAATATACTTACCTACGGTCTGAACGGTCTGAGAGATGACGTTGGTACGGAGATATCCAACTGGAATCTGGAGCTTAAAGAAGGCGACAGAGTGGATAACCGTAATTCCTGTATGAGTGCGGTGGCAAGTCTCCTCGGAGCATCAAAACTTGTGGCAAGATCTGACAGCATGAACTATATCGATGATAATGGAAATGTAGTAGAAGGCACCTTCATGGATTTTGGAAAGGGACTGGATCTCGCTGGAAATAGGAAGCTATTTAAGCATGTTGGTGACAAACCTTTCAAAAAGATGAATCAGTTACTTAAACAGATAGCTGACCTTCAGGTGATTGATTTCTTATGTCTTAATGTTGACCGTCATTACGGAAATATGATGTATCAGGTTGATAAGGAAGGAAATGTCATAGGTGTGCAGGGAATCGATAATGACAGCTCCTTCGGAACAAGAGATTTAAATCCTAACGATATTCTGAGGCTCCGTGTCGTAAGTAAGAGTATGGCTGAAAAGCTGGACTCTCTTACACCTGAAATGCTTAAGTTTTCCCTGAGAGGAAGAGGCCTCTCAGAGGAAGAAATGAATAAATCAGCTGAAAGACTGACCCAGATTAAAGATTATATCAAGGCAGAAAAAATCAAAGTCGTTGATGATAAGGAATTTAATAAGCTTGATCTTGCTGTACTGAAACCTCCTAAAAAATCTAAGAATGTATTCGATTCCGTCAGCAAATTCATTTCAGAGGGAGTGAAGAAGGCCAGAAAATCAGACATTACTTTTGTTCCTCTTGAAGAAGAAAAGGAACCGATGCTTAAAGCTATAAGCGCTACGGAGAGAAAAGGAACTGTAGGAGGTGTAGAGGATACATTTCGTAAGCTGGTTGTCTATGATATCAAAAATAAGGAAGGGCTGGTCACAAAAACCCGTGGTATGTCGGACAAGTTCAGAGATCTTCTCAGAGCAGTTGATAAAGCTAAGGAATTTCACACAAAGCTGTCCAAGAGCAAGGAATATGATAAAAATGCCATGCTCACTGAGATGGAGGCAAGAAGCGTCCTGAAGGATTCTAGTAGTAACATGGGAGAAATCATGGATAAGGCTAACGAATATCTCAAATTTAAGATGAAAGAGAGGGGCGCCAAGTCTCTGGATAAGCTTAAGGGTAAAAATACATATGAACAGAAGCATATAGATTATGCGAAGAAAATGCTGAAATTTGTCGAAGAGTATAATGAGCACCTCGATGGTCCTAAGAATGACAGAGAACGTCAGGAAACCATGGCCAACTACGAGAAGCGAAATATCGATATGAAGAAACAGGCTGCACAGCAGGTTAAAACGATGGGAAGATAACGGCTGATATAACATTAACGGCAACCTATGCATTACCTGTTGATGCTCCTCTTGCAACAGTAAATCTTATATATGACGGCACGGAAAAGACTGGAGTATAGCACCTAAAACAGTTACTGAACCAGAAATAACCTCAAAGGAATATAACGGAAGTAAACAGATAGCAGATGTACCTGAAAGTAAATTCTATGAAGTAACAACTAATGAAGGCGGAACAGATGCAGGAAGTTATGATGTTGTACTGACATTAAATGATCCAACTAATTATAAGTGGAAAGATAGTGATGAAGAAACAAAGACTTTGACATTTAACAACTCAAAGGCTGCCGAAGCACCAAATGCACCTGAAACAAACATAGATGTTGAGTATATAACTAAGAAGGTGAGTGATGTTACACTTCCTGAAGGATGGAATTCTCTCGAATACCAGGAACAAAAGATGATGTTGGGGCTTTTATTATTGAAAATGGGTAGTTACTATCTTATAATCAAAACAAAAGAGGAAACTCCTACTTTTAAAGCAATAATATGTGAGGTGAACATATGTCAGATAAAATAATGTCTATAAACGAAATAATATATATTGTAAAGCCTCTTGCTGAAAAGTATAAGATAAGTGAAGTTTATTTATTTGGTTCATATGCCAGAGATGAGGCGAATCCTGAGAGTGATGTGGATCTTTTGGTATATGGAGGAGATGACTTTAAACTTACTATGATATTTGCATTTGCTGAAGAATTAAGAAAGACTATGAATAAGAATGTGGATGTATTTGAGATACATGAAGTAAATCAAGACAGCGACTTTTATAAGACTATTATGAAAGAGAAGGTGCTTGTTGAATGAAATATACGGATGAACAAAGACTTCAAAAAATATATGATAATGCTATAAAGCTTAATCAGTACTTAAAAGAACATAGTATAAAAAGAGAAGATTTGCTGACAGATTATTCATTGCAATGGTTGGTGACAACGCCACTTTATAATATTGGTGAGCATGTTTATTATTTGTCAGATGAATTTAAGGAAGAACATAAAGAAGTAGAGTGGAATATGATTGCAGGGCTTCCCTGAAGATTTTATGTTTCAATTAA
>DOVG01000183.1:2441-9286 GCA_003520205.1 Lachnospiraceae bacterium | reverse complement strand
TTAAAGTCCTTTACAAACAGAACACAGTTATACTCCAGCATATCAAACTTCTTGACAGATTTTGTTTTTTTATAAGGACGCTGTTCTTTGAGAATCATCTTCTTATCTACATTTAGTCGCCATGCATGATCAGAAACTATAATTATCTTGGTATTATCATATACTCCCTGTTCTCTCAGGTAGTCAAACCACTGACCAAGCTTAATCATCGCACACATATTTACATGATAATGAAGTATGGTATTCTTTCTGTTCATTTTGAGCTTCTTTCCATCAGCTCTCTTTCTTATTTTATGCTTCTTATCATACTTAGTATTATCGACTGTTTCAGCAGGCATATACTCCGGTTCCTGAAGAAGCATAGGTCCATGAGTCATATCATTACTCATCATAAGAAATGTATTCTGATCTCCTTCATTTATCTCTGTTATATTTGCCATGCTGTCCAGAACATTATATGAATTCATAAAAGTCGGATCAAAGCCCGTAGCCTTTGACTTGCCGTCTCTTGTCTGTCCCGCCATATTCAGCGCTTCATGATTTGCAAGTGAGCAGTAATTACCAAAATCATAAAGGGTTGGCTGAACCAAAAGAGGCATTGTCTTAAATACTGAATAGCAGAAGAAATTCCTCTTCAGAAGGTCATCTATCTCATCCTTGTTTGCCTCACTATAGTTAACCCTTCCCATTGTAATATATGCATGGATATTAGGATAATCATCATAGATACTCAGATCCGGAATCCACTGATAACCAGCATAAGAAGGATCACAAACAGTAACATTATATCCGGCATTATCAAATGTAACCGGCATTACTTTAAGTGCCTCATTCTGCTTTGATTCCAGACTTTCTGAAGTTCTCTTGTTATTTTCCTTTGGGATATATTCGTATCCACCATAAAGTCCTGGAGTACCATAGTTCGTCTTATGCCCAAAAGTAGTAGTATTATAATAAAATGTAAAACCGTCGAATTTTTCCTTTAACTCCGGTTTTTCTTCTACGATAAACGGAACCATATAGCCTATCATTCTATCCATCATGATAACGACCACATTTTGTCCATCCTTACTAAGCGGAATTGTAGGAACATCTTTAGACCTGTTACCAAGCTCCTCTATCTCTTTGTAGTCATTACTGATTTTATAGATATTTCTGAAGCTCATAATACTCATTGCTATAACACCGGCTGTAAGAACTGAAAGAACTATTCTCCGATTCAGTTTGAAAATAACCATACAGATGATTATAGCAACAAATATAACAGCAAAATTAACCAGATATTCCTTCTTTGTATAAAATGGAAAATCCTCATACTGAAGGAAGGATGAAAGAATCCCCATCTTTGTCTTAAAGAACATGAAGTCTATAACAAATATGGCTGATACACACCATGTAGCAAGACTAAAGAGCAGCTTGCCCTTCTTATCAGCAAGATAATAGAAAATCCCCATCCATACCAGAAAGTAGCCTGCGGCAAGGAAAAATGTATAAACGGCATATCTGATAGGTGAATGGATAACTGATACATCTATAAATTCTGCTGTTGAAGCAGCTATTACATTTGTAGGAATAAAGAGTCCCAAGAGAATACACAAGAATACACCTGACAGAATAAATATCTTCTTATATGAATTATCCTGTTCAAGAACCTTAAGCTTATCTCCAAGTTTAATATGATTAAACGGCTTAAGCAGGAGCATTGCCAGCGGCACTAGCATTAATACTGCAAATGCAGCCAGGAAGAATTTCATTCTGGATGTATAAGCCGGCGACATAAGTGCAAATATAAGCAGTGCCACACCGGCAATTCCAAAAAGAACTGCAAGCACTCTCTTAGGATGCTTCAGCTTGTAGAATATATTTTTAAAGAGTGAAAAAACATTGTTCAGTGTCCAGTAAAATGCAAGTCCTGAAGGTGACTGATACAAAAATACCAGAAAAATCAATGCCATTCCATACATCTGAATCTTGCTCTTAAGAGACAGATTCTTGGAATAGATCATAGCCGAAATAATATTAATAGCAGTCATAAGAATCGGAAGGATATTTATACTGAGTCCACCGATTTTAAGAAGACCGTCAGGCTTACCCAGGTCAGCTATAGGTCCCAGCTGAGCCCCTTGTAATATGTACAGATTTGACAGGAAGTGATATGCCGCTATAAAGAATGGTATCTCAAGAAGAAGAGATAAAGAACCACGAAGAGCATAGCTTGGCTTATAATCATTCTGTCTGTAGAAGGTCTGCAGCATCATGAAACGTTCATCACCCTTGAAGCTCTTCTTGATATGATTTACCCATTTACCAAGTCTTTCTTCTACTTCTCTTTCTTCCGCCTGCATAGCGTCTGCACGCTTATAAAGTGGAAGTACGAGAAAGTTCATGGCAAGACTGAGCGCTATGATAGATAATCCCGGCATTTTAATGACTTTATTTGCATTATAGAATATGATTTCAAATAACAGCTCAAGTGGTTTTATTATTAATGTATACAAGTATGTTGATATATCCAATTTATTCTGTTCTCCATTTCATAAACATTCTGTTACTTACATCGATATATATGGTAAGCACCAATACTATCTAAAAGTTCCAATCGTTCATCTTCTATAACAGAACTTGAAAATATATAACTCACATCAAGTTTCTTTAGATCATTATATGTCAAATAAACTCTGAAACAATCCTGTTCTATCAATTCAAATCGCTGATTTTTCTTTTGGTTTTTTTCTGCATCTGATATCAGCTTTATCTCTATATGCGCATAACGGTTATAAATATCCTCTGCAGAAGGATCTATCATGCTCCAACGCTCTATATCCGGATATACATTTGTGCTGTTAATGGTTTTGATTCCTTTAAGCAGAAGCGCATTTGTAATCGGATACTTCTCTCCCTCCACAATCCAGAGAGCACCCCTATCTTCTTTAGATATCTCATATGCTCTCTCCAGTTCAGGTAGTTGTTCAACTGCCCTTACACCTGCACGAACAGGATTTACCAAAGAACCTGTCAAAAAAACCATAAAAAATATAATACAAGGTAACACTTTAGTCAAGACGGATTTCCTTGATAAAGCCTTATTTTCTCTTTCCGAATCAACTGTTACATATAACAGAAAACAGCTTGCCAGAACAAATATAACTATAAAGGAACCCAGTAGAAGCTTCACAGAAAAATATCCCGGATTAATACTTCTGGTTATTAGAAGTGCTGTAGCTGATAAAACGGCAGCAGCGACAAATGATATTATATATTCTTTATAAGCATCTGACTTTTTTATATCACTATTCTCACTATATAAGTGCACAGTTCTAAAAAGCAGCAGCAAAGATATAAGACTAAATATCACAAGTGCTCTGTTAGCTGTTGAATAAGAAAGCATCGACAGCTTTGCAATACTCATAGGCACACCGAATACTATATAAATAAAAAGAATCAAACTGACAACAAAAAGGATATTTGTGAACGAATCCGTCTTTTTCCTTCTAATTATATATATGATATACATGAGGTGTCCTAATGGGAACAAATCTATAAAGTAGGCAGCTTCACATGGATTATAAAACGGCGATGCATTTCTATGTGCATACCATATCTCTGAAGAATAATTAAACAGATGTTTAAATGCTCCTCCTCCGGTCTCAGCTCTTTTCCCCGGATATGCGGTATTCATCATGGCGTATATCGTCTCATGAGATCTGGTATATACAACATATAAGGCGAGCGCAAGTATTCCCATCATGATAAGGCAGATACATATATCAGGAAGGATGCTTACTCCAGACTTATCTGATATTTTTCTTCGGTTAATCCACATCTGCCATATAATTAGTCCCAGGATTACATATGCCATCGGTACCATCCACGCAGGATATAAAGTAAGTATAAATATACCGGCACATATCATAATGCCTGTGGCACATATTATTTTTTTTATTATTATAGAGCTGGTAACAGGCATTTTTTCATATTCATTTTTACAACCATTACTATCTATATTCAGATATTTATTTAATAAAACTATAGACAGTTCAGATGATATCAGCATTTCTACAAATCCATTTACTGCAAACCACCACTGCACAGCCGGCGACAGTGTTATCATTAATGCATATATAATAGACATGCGTCTGTCATCATCTGTAATAAGTCGTGCAAATTCAAAGGATATCATAAAAAGAAATATGAATCTTCCACACCAGAAGAAAGCCATCCCCTGCGCGATAGGAAGAAACAGATAACCTATCTGAAATGGTCTGAATATCATAAGAAATGACATAACTGGCTGTCCATAAGTAATGAACACATCTGTCGCATCACCTCGAATAACTGAACTAAAATATGGAAATCTTCCCGAAGGATCCATGTACTGCGCCCATGTCATCGGAGTAAAGGTTCCAAACTCATCACTTCTGATATATCTTGACGTTCCAAGGATTACTCCCGTATCTGCATGACCAAAGCTCTCCACCAGACATCCTATAGATGAACCATTTATTCCAACAAAAACACAGGCTGCAAATATAACCGCAGCCATGATGTATCTGTATTTAAATATTTTATCCTGAATATTTTTCACTTTCGTTAGTTCCCGATTATTTCTTCAGCCTTGCCAAGAGCTGCAAGAATCACCTGATCCATATCATAATATTTATACTCTCCGAGTCGTCCACCGAAGAAAATCCTCTTATCACTTTCTTCCTCTGCAAGTTTCAGATATTCCTGAAGCAGTTTCTGATTCCGTTCATCATTTACCGGATAATAAGGTTCATCTCCCGCCTTCCATTCAGAGCTGTATTCTTTTGAAATAACAGTCTTCGGTATATCCTTTCCATTTTCATTCTTACCATATTCGAACCATTTATGTTCTATGATTCTGGTGTAAGGAGTTTCACTGTCTGTATAATTAATTACTGCATTATGCTGATAGTCTTGTGTATCAAGAAGCTCTTCTTCAAATCTGACTGAGCGGTACTGTAAGCTTCCGAGCTTATAACCAAAATATGCGTCAATAGCTCCTGTATATATAACAGTATCTGCCAGCTTGTCGTACTCTTCTTTTGCTTTCAGATAATCTTCTCCAAGCCTAACCTCAACATCCTCCAGCATATTTTCAACCAATTTGGTATAACCACCTATCGGTATTCCCTGATGCTTTGCATTAAAGTAATTGTTATTATACTCAAGTCTTACAGGAAGCCTCTTTATGATAAAGCTTGGAAGCTCGTCACACGGTCTGCCCCACTGCTTCTCAGTATAGCCCTTAATAAGCTTCTCATATATCTCTCTTCCTACTAATGATATAGCCTGCTGTTCAAGATTCTGAGGGATAAATCCATTTATATCCTCATCACTTATACTCTGTTTTATTTGAATTGTTTTCTCCTTTATGCTGTCAGCATCAGTTTCTACGGAACTCTCAGATAGTTTTTTTTCGGACAACCTTCTCTTCACTATAAAATCAATTATGGAACTGCGTCTATCTTCTTCAATCTTTGCCTTAGCTTCTTCCGCCGTGGTCACGCCCCACATCTGATGAAATGTGTTCATATTAAAAGGGAGATTATACATTTCCCCCTTATAATTTGCTATCGGTGAATTGATGTAATCATTGAACTTTGCAAAGCGGTTCACATATTCCCACGCCTCATCACTGTTCGTATGAAATATATGTGCGCCGTATCTATGAACATTTATTCCTTCAATACTATCTGTATATACATTTCCTGCTATATGATTTCTCTTCTCTATCATCAGAACTGTTTTGCCTGCTGCTTTTGCACGCTCGGCTATTACTGCTCCATAGAGTCCAGCCCCCACTATCAGATAGTCATATTTCATTTCAGAATTCCTTCCTTACTACAATTATGCTGTGTATGTCTATACTATTTTCCCATAATCTTACGAAGCGGTTTAGTTATCTTCCATGATTTTGAATTTAGTATCTCCTTACGCTCCGCCTCACTTTTCTCAAGCTTCTTTTCAAGGCTCTCTATCTTCTTTTTTAAAGCCCTGTTCTCTGAGGAAAGCTCTTCTGAAGTTGTGGTATAATTGAATCTGGATAAAAACTCTCCATCTAACACTTTATTTAAAGTCTGAATAAGATCAAATATGTCATACTTCTTTATGGATTCAAATCTGTCTGTATCTCTGAAATTCTCAGTATACTTAACGATATAATCATATATAAGGCTTCTGTCCATCTGTACCTCGTCATCTGTATAGGTAATGCCGCTTGCCTTAAGATAATCGACGAAGCACCTGGAAGGTCCAAACAGGAATACACTGTCTACATGACTATCTGGTAATATGTTGAAATTTGCATCAACGTAATAGGTCTCAATACCTCGCATCTCATCTATCATATACTGTGGAATCAGATAACTGTTGATGGACCTCCTAAGGATTGTCATCTTAGTTCCTCTTCTCATGAAAAGTCCCAGATGCGACAGGGTTCCTTCAGAACAAACAACCTCATCCGCCCCCTTCATATATGCTATCTGATCCTTAAACGGGTGCTGTTCCGGAGATATAACCGTAAAGCCTCTCTTCTTGAAGAATTCCTCAAGATACTCTTCATTTATGCCATCATTCGCGCCATCGTATCTGGTAAAGCTTCGCCTGGTAAGATATATCTTCTTTTCAGCCTTTGCCTCTACAGATGACATCATCTTATCATATATCAGATTACATTTCTCATGATAATTACTAAATAGAATAAATGACTGTTCTGGAATAGTTATACTCCTGAATCGGGTAGGCTTCCTAACTATAGTTATCCTATCCATATCTATTCCCAGAAGCTTAAAGAAATCCTCAATAATATCATCAGACTCAGG
>DOVG01000183.1:0-2277 GCA_003520205.1 Lachnospiraceae bacterium | reverse complement strand
GGAAATATAACTCCACCGTATATAACATCCTCATCTGATTCTTCTATATTCTCACCGGATATATCATATGATTCAAGCACTGACATATTTGTCTGCTTATCATTCTTTCGCTTAAGACCAGCTACAAAATGTCCTTCGCTGTCACATACACCACCTGCAAAAATACCATCTCTACTATCTGTATCTAAAGTACGAAGTGGAAGTATGATTCCATTATCTATTTTATCTACTTTAAGTTCACGTTCTATCTTACAATTAACAGATGCTTTTTCTGCATTTCTGAATCTGCTGTCACAGTAAAGAAATGAATGCTTTAATCTGTCTTCAAATACTTTCACTCTACTTTCGGCCTTAGCAAGAATTTCTTCAGATAACGAATCTTCAGACACTACCTGGTTAACAGGTACAGAAAAAACCTGGATCCCCGTTATGAAATTCTCCTCATCTGACAGTTCTCCACAGACATCTCCGTCGCACGCATAGTCAGTCCAACCGGTTTTATTTAAGTATACTCGGTAGAAGATTTTTTCAGATAAATCTTCACTAGATTCATTTTCCGTTTCTTTATCTGTTTCTTTATTTTTACCATACTTAATAGATATATAGTAGCCTGTCTTATCTTCGAATCTGAAGACTATACCATCACCGATATAATGTTCTTCCCGTATCTTAAGTCCAGATGTATCCTTACCCTTATATTCTTTATATTCTTCCAGCTGTTCATCCTGCTTGATACTACCTATCATATATCGAATATCCACGTCAGGATTTCTGAAGCTAAAGGCCATAAGGCTTCTTGCTTCACATATAACGGCATCGTACTCTGCTCTTCTGGCAGTCCATCCTATCTCTTTAAATCTATATCTGCACTCGATCATATCTATTTCCTTTTGACCTTTATGTCATCTTAACTATCTCACGACTTTCTCAAAGTCACTTGCCGGATGCTTGCACCATGGGCAGATAAAGTCCTCAGGCAGATCTTCACCCTCATATACATATCCACATATCTTGCATACCCAAACAGTCTGTCCCTCTTTTTCACCCTTCTCAAGAGTTCCAACAGTATCACCGGTCTTTATCTCACCTGGCTTTGGCTTGATATTTTCCTGATAATATGCATAGGTAGCAGAGGCTGCATCGCTAAGCACTTCCATATCCGTAACATCACAGATAAAGAGAGTATGTGTTCCAAGATCTGTCGTACTGATTACATTTCCTGATATATATGCATTCGTTCCTGTTTTGATATATGTTATACCATTAGAGGACTCACTATAGGTTATATCAGATGTGCCGGTAATAGCTGAAGTGATTATCTTATCTGAACCGGCGCTGCCTTCTTCCGGGAACTTCTCTACTTCACGTCCGGACTGGAATCCAAACCATTTGAAAAGGTCAAAAGAAGCCTCTTCACTGATGATTGATATGTTAAATACCTTTGATTCCAGAAGCATATCATGTGTAAGATTCAGTTTATTTACAGCAAAAGCAATTCTGTTCGGATCAGTTGTGACCTGAATTGCAGTATTCGTTATGCATCCGTTATGCTTATCCCCCAGCTTCGTTGTCAGGACAAAAAGTCCATATGACAGCTTATACATTGCTTTATTATCCATACCTGTAACCTCCGTAAATATATCTTTGACTTTTTTCTTCGAAAAATGCTACTTCCTCATGTTTCGGGCGTGTCATAAAGTCAAAACGCTTCCCCTGCTTGCAGGGACGCTTTTTGACTTTTGACACTTATGTCATCATTATATGATATTATGATATGGGTGTCAAAAGTACCTTTTGACACCTTTATGCCATGTATATTTTCTATTCTACTCTATATTTCAGAATACATTTCCTAATAATTCTGCCAGCATGTCCAGGATTCCGAGTCCCATCATCAGGGTTATTTTTTCTCTATACCCTTTTATCGAATTCGTTACATTTACCATTGATATAGGAAGCATGGCAAAGACGAGTATCGGAAGAAAATATCTGGTCTGAAGTCCTTCTATATCGCTACCACCTACAGGAGTAAAGCCCACATAAAGCGATGCCATAATAAGTAGTGAGCATATAGCAAATATACTAATGCATATTACTGCAAGCTTTCTTTTATCGCTACCAGTAAAAGGATATCTGTCCGGTTCAAGCACTGAACCAAAGATAGTCATAAGTCCTATCAATGGCGTTATAAAGCTTATACTTCTAAAGTTACTGAAGCCTTCAATGTGTGGCAAAAGATTTACCGATATGTAATTCAAAAACACTCTTATCGTTTCC
>DOVG01000156.1 GCA_003520205.1 Lachnospiraceae bacterium | reverse complement strand
AAGGGAACCGAGGTATCCGGAACTGCTGATAATCCTGTGATAGTAAATTATAAAAGAAAGAAGATTCGAGGGAATTATTATAATCAGTCGGATACTTATAGATTAAATAGATTCAAAGAGACAAATAAAGATGGAAGCTATGATTTTAAGTTTGTAGGAACTAAAACAACATCTGTTCCTTATTATGATAAGACTTCCAAAACGATAAAATATGATACAAAAGTGACTCAGTATACGGAAAAGAATAGTATATCTAATCTGATTAAATATATGGATAACTACAAGTCCTATTCGTTCCATAAAAAATAATGTGGGATTCCCAAAATATCGGCGGTACATATGACCGTCGATATTTCTTTCTTCTGTGCACATCTATGATGGTTATTTGATTGGACAGATATGTATGATAAAAGGGCATAAATAATCTTGTAATTTGACTACTTATCGTTTATCATACTTTATTAGTTGGAAATGAATCATAAGTCAGGAAAGGGTAGAAATGAGTACATACGAAGATGATATAGAATTGTATGAAAAACCAACCGGAAAAAGAAGAAAGAAAAAAGGCATGAGTGCTGCTGGTAAGTGGGGAATAGCTCTTCTGATAGAACTAATACTTATAACAGTTATGGGATATGGAGTATTCAGGATATATCTTCACAATAAGTATCAGAAGTTCGATCATGTAGTGGATTTAAAGGAAGAAGAACTGGAGATAAATGAAGGCGCTAATGAAGCCATGAAGGGTTATACAAATATAGCTCTGTTTGGTATAGATGCCAGAGATAATTCACTGGGCAAAGGTAACCGAAGCGATGCTATAATGGTAGCCAGTATAAATAATGATACAAAGGATATCCGTATAGTATCTATCTACAGAGACACTCTTGTAGAAGTTGCAAAGGGCGACGGTGATTATGTCACAACTAAGATAAATGCTGCTTACGCTTATGGTGGACCCGAACTTGCCATACAGACAATAAATAGGAATTTTGATCTGGATGTATCAGAGTATGTAACTCTGAACTGGGAAGGACTTACAAGAGCAATAGATTCGCTTGGTGGAGTAGTAGTTCACGTAGAAGAAAATGAACTCTCAACTCTGAATGGTGTTCTGGCTGAGCAGATACAGGTAAACGGAATCAATTCAGATGGAGTCTATGAGACTGGATATGTGACACTGAATGGTGCACAGGCTACAGCCTATGCGCGTATCAGAAGTACTGATCAGGGGGATATAACCAGAACCGAACGTCAGCGTGAAGTTATACAGGCAATGCTTGTAAAGGCTAAGTCTTCTGATCTTAAGACACTTAATAGTATCATAGATGAAGTGTTCCCTTATGTAGGAACTTCTATCACAGAACAGCAGGTTCTTGAACTTGTTTCAGGAGTTATGTCTTACAATCTTGATCAGACAATCGGATTCCCTATTAAGTTTAACTTCTATTCGACCACTCAGAAAGGCTCGTGTATTGCTCCTGTTGATCTAAATGAAAATGTAAAAACCATGCAGGCATTTCTATTTGATACAACAGACTACAGTCCTACTTCAACGGTTCAGAGCATCAGCGAGAGGATAACCGATGAGACGGGATGTAAGAGTGAAGGCGCCATTCCGGTTCCAGAGAAACCGGCAGATGAAGGTGGCGATGAATAATCAGTTATTGATAACATTTTTGAATATAAAAATATTCGAAAATGATGTGTAAACTGGCTTGTAATAATACTATATATTGTGATATACTCTTTGCTAATGGAGGGGAAATAGCAATGAAAGATTTTATGAAAGCTTTAGGAGAACTTCAGCCTGCAACACTTGTGCTTCTTATATTTGCAGCTGTACTTCTGCTTTTGCTTCTTGTACTTATAATTGTTACTATCAGGGTTTTAAAATCCAATGGTGATGATGAAGAGGATGAGGAGGAAAGTGAAGAATCCGAAGAAGAATCTGATAATTCTGAAGAAGAGGATGAAACTACCAAGAAAATAAATGAAGCCGTAGCGTCAGTCGAAGAGACTAAGGCTAAGGTTGAGGCTGAGAAGATAGCTAAGGAAGCTGAGGCAGCCCGAAAGGCAAAGGAAGAGGAAGACCGTGAAAGCGCAAAGGCAAAGGTCGAAGAGATAGCTGAATCAGTTCATAAAGAAGTGGCTGGTGGTACTGATGGTACTTCTGAAGAAGAATATGAAGAGGATTCAGAGGATGATTCAGAAGAAGATTCAGAAGATTCAGAAGTAACAGGAAAGCTGAATACTGTTCGTATAGAAGAAGAATTAAAGAAGACAGCTACTGAGGATATACAGCCTGCAGATAAGCTTCATGAAGCAGCCAAAGAGGCTGCAGAGTCTGATGATTATAATGCTGATATGGACAGTGCATTTATAGATACACCTGATGTTCCTGAAGGTAAGACACTGGATGCGACAGAAGAAGCTATAGTTGCTGAAGCTGTAAAGTCTGCCAGAAATACAAATAAGAATATGGCCAGTGCATTGGCAAAGGTCAGACGTGAGGATAAGTCTGCAGAATCTTCTACTGATGAGGTAGAAGAAAATGAAGCTCATGAAGAACCAAAGCCTAAGAAGAAAAAGAAGAAGGCTGCAGCACCTGTATCAGATATACCTAAACCATCAACAGGTGGTGCTAAGTGCTACTGGTATAACAAGCAGGATGTGGAAGGACTTCAGCGTAAGGAAGACATGTACTTCAAGTGTCATTACTTCACAGATCCTGATGATGTAATACTCGATCTTATAACAGAGATGTATGATTGTGGTTATGTTCGTACAGAGCAGCTTCAGAGAGTGGCATATGGAATAACTTTCAAGTCACTCGGTATGAAGGAAATCCTTCAGTCCGACGAGAAGCTTGGATTTAATAAGGATATAGCTACGAAAGAACCGACAGAGGCTGATAAAGAGGAAGTATACAACAAGTGGTGTGGTTATGTAGACAGCTTCTTTGAGATAGCATTTATAGAGGGTTCCGAAGAAGTAAAGGACTATATAAAGAAGAAAATGTATGAGTATGGACATAGAGATGTAGAAGAGCTTATGTACAGCCCATACTAAATTGATTAATTAGAAAAATTTACCAAGAGGTTTCGGCTTCGTGGTAAATTTTTTATAGGGGGATTTATGAAATTAAGTGATCTGCTTGTATTTGATGAAATAGTTATTCAATGTCATGATAATCCGGATGCGGATGCGCT
>DOVG01000284.1 GCA_003520205.1 Lachnospiraceae bacterium | reverse complement strand
CGCCAACGGAAACACCAACAGCAGCGCCGACAGAAACGCCAACGGCAGCGCCGACGGAAACACCAACAGCAGCGCCGACAGAAACGCCAACGGCAGCACCGACAGCAACACCAACAGTAGCACCAACGGCAACACCAACGGTAGCGCCGACAGAAACGCCAACGGCAACACCGACAGAAATTCCATCAAGTACTCCGGTTCCGGCTGTAGAGAAAAATGAAGATGAGGATGAATCTGGTATTCAGTACAATGAAGAAGGATTAGGATTCGATAGCACACCTCTTGGTGAAGGTGCTCTTGAAGAAATTGCTGATGCGGCTATAGTGAATACAAAATCAGAAGAAGGACCTTCAGGTTCGACATATAGTCTGCTTCAGGCAAAAATGAAGAAAGTTACTAAGAATTCTATTACCATTAAGTGGAAGAAAATTAGTGGTGCAAAATATATTATTTATGGTAATAAATGTGGTAAAAAGAACAGATATAAAAAGATTGCCACAGTTTCGAAAAACAGTTTCAAGCATAAGAAGCTGAAGAAAGGGACATACTATAAATATATGGTAGTTGCAGTGAAGGGTGGTAGAGTAGTATCTACCTCTAAAACTATTCATATAGCAACAAAAGGTGGAAAAGTAGGAAATACCAAAAAGGTCATACTTAATAGAAAAAAAGCAAAACTTAAGAAAAATAAGATTATTAAGCTAAAAGCTAAACTGAAGCCTGAATCAAAGAATTTAAAGGTTAAGAAGCATAGAGGCATAAAATATGAATCCAGTAATGAAAATGTTGTAACCGTTACTAAGAAAGGTATGGTTAAAGCAGTTGGAAAAGGAACAGCTTATGTATATGTCTATGCTCAAAATGGTGTAGCAGGAAAGCTGAAAGTAACAGTCAAGTAGATCTTGCAAATTGGATTATAGGATATAGTATGGTTTGTAGATTCTATCTGTAAATGATGTATTATATGATGAAGGACGAGTCTAATAATGGTAATATACCGTTGTTAGGCTCGTTTTAGGAAAATTATTATTTTGTTCATAAGGTTAGGCGTTGAGATAATGGTAAAAAAATATATATATGTATTAAGTGTTTGTATTATTCTAATTTCTCTTTCATCGTGCTCTATGCCTGATACTTCTCATTTGTTGCATCAGGACGCTATGGGATATACTCCGAAGCAGATTAAGACAGAGATTATGCCTAAGGTTGCTGAAACTGTAGTTGAGGCGTTAGAAACATCGGATGAAGAGAAGCTGAAAAGTGTTTTTTCTGCAAATGCTCTGGCTGAGGCGGAGTCTCGTGACCTTGATGAAGGTGTAAAGTATCTCTTTGATAGTTATAAGGGAAAACATACAGAGATAAGAGACTATAATTATTCTCAGTATGAAAACTATAAAAAAGATGAATCTATAAATGAAATAGATTGTGTATGCTATGTAGAAACTGATGTTAAAACATACAAGCTAAGCTGGCTTCAGATTCTGAAGGATGAGTCTGATGCTGATTATGTTGGCGTATATAATCTGGTTATGTATGAATGGGAAGAGGGATATAATAATGAAGGCGGAATCTACGTCGGAATAGACTATCCTGAACGATTCAGTGCTTCATATATAACCTCTGTTATTGGAGCTGTGGGTTATACAGATAGTACATCGGCGTTAGATATACCGCTTCTTTATGTATCGGATAAGCTTCTTAATAATATGTCTGATAGTGACAAGAATGATTTTTCAAAGGCTTTATTAGTTATAAATAATAAAAATATCCGGGAACGGTGGTGCGAACCCTCAGAAGATGGTTCAAGGTTAAAATCATTTATTGCCGCAGATATACCTAATGTTGGAAAGTGTGTGCTTTTCTTCTCGTGTGATAAGGAAGTCAGAAATGAAATCATATCTATAAAAATCACTATGTATGATGGAGAAGTTCCGGATTCACAGAAGCTAGTGATAGAAAATTACCAGTTTGAAGGGTTGCATGAATTTGTACAGGAATGTGAAAAGAGTGGAATGGATTTTTCTAAATATCCTAAAACCAGCGCAGAGTTATATAAGGAGGAAGTAATACCTGAAATTGAATATGATGGAAAGACTCTTCAGTTAGCACGTGAGATACAGAATCCAGGAAGTAGTAACGGGGATGTCCTTGGAAAAGTGGATGTAAATGGCAGTTCTTATTCTGTAACAAAGCTTAATTCTGATTATGGATGTGACGTATATCTAATAAACCATAAAGTATATGCGGAGAAGAACAAAGTAGACGGACTGATTGATTATTATGAAAATGATGCTGACATGACCTTTACTTATTATGAGTATAAGAAGAGTGGCAGCGATGAACATGAGATAGACTTCTCTATGGAAATGTATTCGAAGATTCGGGACTTATATAATGATGAATCACAATTAAAAAGTTTTAAGGCAGACAGACCGGTAAAAAACTTTGAAATCAAGGCCAAATCTTCAGACGGTGTCTATGATGGACATATCTCAGTAAATGTTATAGATGATAGTGTAATGCTTGGAAGCAAGATCGTTCCGAATGTTGTAGTACGGGGGTATTTCCTGCCGGAAGAAGAGGCTAAGTATATTATAGAACATATAGATTAAATGAAGTGAAAACAAAATATCCTGTAAATGCATATTTTTGTTGACATCTAACCATAAAGTATTGTATTATGTCACGGTATGCCGCACAGCGAGGTAGTGAAAGTGCGCCCATTTTGCTGATTAAGCAACTTTTTAGAGGGTGCCACCGCAGTTGGCGAGTCTTGTAAGTAAGGAGGAAAAGCTAATGTACGCTATTATAGCAACAGGCGGAAAGCAGTACAAAGTAGCAGAAGGTGATGTTATCAGAGTTGAGAAGCTCGGCGCAGAAGATGGCGCAGAGGTTACATTTGATAACGTAATTGCAATCAATAATGACAAGGATGTTCTTGTAGGAGACAAGGTTGCTAATTCTGTTGTTAAGGCTACTGTAGTTAAGAACGCAAAAGCTAAGAAGGTAGTTGTTTACAAGTATAAGCCTAAGAAGGGCCATCACAAGAAGAATGGACATAGACAGCCTTATACAGAAGTAAAGATTGAAGCTATCAATGCTTAATCAATGGTAAACCACGAAAGGTAGATCATGATAAAGGTTTGTTTTTATTCCAGGAATAATACATATTATGGTTTTAAGATAACAGGTCATGCCAATTATGGCTGCTGTGGCAAGGATGTAGTCTGTGCCGGAGTGTCAGCGCTTGTGATCAATACTATTAACAGTATTGATGAATTCACAGATGATTGTACATGCTGTGAGGAATTCGAAAGCGGACTTGTAAAGTTTAAAATCACAGGAAATGTAAGTTCCAAGAGTAAGCTATTACTAAGGTCTCTTCGATTAGGACTGTGTTCTATATACGAAGAGTACGGAGATAAGTATATTCAGATATTTTTCAGGGAGGTAAGTCATGTTTAAGATGAATTTACAGCTCTTTGCTCATAAGAAGGGAATGGGTTCTACAAAAAACGGTAGAGATTCTGCTTCTAAGAGACTCGGAGCTAAACGTGCAGACGGTCAGTTTGTTAAGGCCGGAAATGTACTTTATACACAGCGTGGAACAAAGATCCATCCAGGACTTAATGTTGGACGTGGCGGAGATGATACTCTGTTCGCATTAACAGATGGTGTTGTTAGATACGAAAGACTTGGAAGAGACAGGAAGCAGGTTTCAATCTATCCTGTTGCTTAATCATGCATAGATTATGCATACTATATGATTAGGCGGGTTAACCGTAGAACCTTATGGAGCTTTGTGAATACAAAGCTCCTTTTGTATTAAGGAGACAAAATATGGCAAATACATTTGCAGACAGAGCCAAGATATTTGTAAGGTCCGGCAAGGGTGGAGATGGACACGTATCATTTAGACGTGAGCTGTATGTACCTAACGGTGGACCTGACGGTGGTGATGGTGGCAAGGGTGGAGATGTTATCTTTGTTGTGGATAAGGGCATTAATACTCTGTATGATTTTAAAAATGTAAGAAAATACAAGGCTACAGATGGTGAGGAAGGTGGCAAGAGAAAATGTCACGGTGCAAACGGCAAGGATGTTGTTATCAAAGTCCCTCCTGGAACTGTTATCAAAGATTTTGAAACGGGCAAGGTAATAATAGACATGGCCGAAAGAGAGGAGCCTTTTGTACTTCTTCAGGGCGGAAGAGGTGGAAAAGGAAATATGCACTATGCTACAAGTACTATGCAGGCACCTCGTTATGCTCAGCCGGGTGAATCAGCTATAGAGAAGTACCTTACTTTGGAACTTAAGATGATAGCGGATGTAGGACTTGTTGGATATCCTAGTGTTGGAAAGTCCACACTTCTATCAATGGTATCAAATGCAAAACCTAAGATAGCTGATTACCATTTCACGACTCTTGTTCCGAATCTCGGAGTTGTAGGTCTTGGTGAAGGACGAAGCTTTGTTATGGCAGATATTCCTGGAATAATTGAAGGTGCTGCTGAAGGCGTAGGACTTGGACTTACATTTTTAAGACATATCGAAAGAACGAGAGTGCTTCTTCATATAGTAGATGGAGCTTCCGTAGAGGGAAGAGATCCTATAGAAGATATAGAGAAGATAAATGAGGAGCTGAAACAGTATAGTGTGGCTCTGTCAGAGAGACCAACCATAATTGTGGCAAATAAGCTTGATGTATTATCAGAGGAAGACAGAGAAGCTGTTCTGGATAAACTCCGTAAGGCGTATCCTGATAATCAGGTTATGGCTATATCAGCTGCTACCGGAGAAGGAATAAAGCAGCTGCTTGACGAGGCATATAAGTTGCTTGAAACAGCGCCAAATGATGTAATGGAATTTTCACCAGAGATAGAACTTGAAGATTTTGCATCCAGAGAAGAGGTACTTCCTTATTCTGTTACAAAGTCTCCTGATGATGAAAATGTATATCTCGTCGAAGGACCTCGTATTGAGAAGATGCTGGGTTACACAAATCTTGATGATGAACGTGGATTCAAATTCTTCCAGGATTTCATGGTTAAGAATGGAATCATAGATGAACTAAAGGCTCTGGGAATACAGGAAGGCGATGAAGTTCGTGTATATGGATGGGCTTTTGATTATATCGAATAAGAATTAGTATTTGCAGAATATATAAAACTTTCTTATGATGCAAGCTTGCTTGCTGATTATAAAGAAATACAGGAAAGGAAAGAAAAATGACTACTAAACAGCGTGCCTTTTTAAAGGGACTTGCACAGACAACTGATCCGATTCTTTCGCTCGGAAAAGCCAGTCTTACACCGGAATTTACTGCTGCTGTAAGTGAGGCTCTTAAGGCGAGAGAACTTATCAAGATAAATGTACTCAAGAACTGCGTTGATCTGCCTGACAGTCTGGCTGTTACTCTTGCAGAGAGAACTCATTCAGAGGTTGTGCAGGTAATAGGTCGTAAAATAGTTCTTTACAAAAGAAATCATGATAATCCGGGAATAATCCTCCCAGGAGAGAAGCCTAAGAAAAATACAAAAAAATAGGAATTAAATGGTAGGATAGAATTATGGATTCTTCGTATAAGGCTTTATCTGAAAGACTTTATGATTATAAAAATGATAAGAGAGATATAGCAATTCTCGGTGGTACATTTAACCCTATTCATAATGGGCATCTAGCTATGGCTGATGCAGTATTCAAGGAATATAAGGTTCCTATAGTTCTGATGCCGAATAAGATATCGTATTATAAAGAAAATGACGTGCTTCCGGAAGATAGTGACAGATTGGAAATGGTTCGTCTGGCTTCTCTGGAGAAGGATTATCTTCTGTACAGTGATATGGAAATAGTGCGTGGTGGAATTACACATACTATAGACACTGTAAGATTTCTAAAAGGCGTAAATCCTGATAGAAGGATATACTTCATTATTGGTGGGGATTCTCTTGAATGGATAGATAAATGGGTTGATGCAGAGGAACTGCTTGCTTCAATAACTGTGCTTACAGCAGTTCGGGGAGCAACCGGGAAAAATCGTTCAAAGGATATAATAAGTAACATCAAGAGCCACATGATATTTGCTGATATTCGTCTTATAGATATGGAACAGATGGATATATCATCTACCGACATAAGAAGAAAAGTATGTCAGGGCAGGTCTGTATCCGGACTGCTTCCGGAGGCGGTGGAAGATTATATAATTGAAAAAAGTTTGTATAGTGGAGAGATTGTATGAACAGAGATGAAATGGTAAAAAGACTGAAGACAAAGCTTACAGATAAGAGATTTGTTCATTCAGTTGGAGTTGAGTATACGGCAGCAACGCTTGCATTTGTTCATGGGGCAGATGTAGAAAAGGCTCGTATAGCCGGTCTTTTGCACGACTGTGCCAAATGTCTGTCTACAGAAGATAAACTGCGTAAAGCAAAGAAACATGGACTACCTATAAATGGAAGTGAGAAGGCAAATCCGGATCTTCTTCATGGTAAGCTCGGAGCTTATTATGCAAAGAGAAAGTACGATGTAAAGGATGATGAGATACTATCTGCAATCACATATCATACAACAGGATGTCCGGGAATGACTCTTCTTGAAAAAATCATTTTTGTGGCGGATTATATAGAGCCGAATCGAAAGATGATAAAGGATATGGAAGAAATCAGAAAGGAAGCTTATACCGATCTGAATCAATGTGTTATTCACATTTTGAAAAATACCCTTGAGTATCTTAACAGTAAGCATACAGTTATAGATGAACTGACAGAACAGACATATTACTATTATGTAGATAAAATGAATATCAAAGAGATTAAACGCATTAAATAATGTAAAATGAGGAAAAGATATGACAGATAACTTAGAGAAAATGATAGAAACAGCCACAGCTGCGATACTTGACAGAAAGGGTTATGACGTGGTTTCTCTTCAGGTGGGAAGTGTTTCAGTTATAGCAGATTATTTTGTTGTTGCCAGTGCATCTAATAAATCACAGTTGGATGCTTTGGTAGACAGCGTAGAAGAGAAAATGAAGGATGCCGGATTTGAGCTGAAGAATCGTGAAGGCCGTTCAACAGGTGGATGGGTGCTTTTAGATTACAGTGATGTTGTAGTGCATCTTTTTATAGAGGATATGAGAGATTTCTATAATCTTGATGGTACATGGAGAGATGTGGAAAGAAAAGAATACAAGTAGTTTTGTAATGTTTGATTTATCTTACTACTTTTAGTATAATAATATATTGGCATTTTAATTGATAAGATATATAGCTGGTGTCAGAAGGAGATTGCCATGTTCAGAGCTGTAAATGATTATATAGCAAAACTGCATATAGGTACTGATTCTGAAGTGTATGATAAAATGACTGATTTTCTGACAAAGGATAAAAAAGTTGATGATTTTAATATCAATGAAAACTATAACAGGTACATAGTTGATATTAAGGTTAATAAGTATTCGGTTGAAATGGCTGATGGATTATACAGGAGATTTGTGATGGCTGTAAGCTATCCGTATTCTCATATATCTGTAAGATATAATGAAGATAACAGAGTAAGATACAGATTTGTGACTTGTAAGGAAAATAAGTCGGGTGTATACATGGATGTGATTATATCCGGGAAATAGGAGATTTTATGAGAGAGACGATGTTATCAACTCCTGAAGGAGTAAGAGACATATACGGTATAGAATGTGAGAGAAAGCATGCTGTTATCAGTGATATTGAAAGAGTTCTTCATCTCTATGGAAACAGGGATATAGAGACGCCGACCTTTGAGTATTTTGGTATTTTCAATGCTGACAAGGGTTCTGCACCTTCAAATGAAATGTATAAGTTCTTTGACAGAGACAATAATACACTGGTTTTAAGACCTGATTTTACTCCAAGCATTGCGAGGTGCGTTGCGAAGTATTTCAAAGATGAAACACTTCCGCTGAGACTTTGTTATAAGGGGCAGACTTTTGCAAGTCTGGAGAAACATAAGGGTAAGTTATCTGAGATAACTCAAATAGGAAGTGAGCTGATAAATGATGACAGTTCAGCAGCTGATGCAGAGACAGTAGCCTGCGTTATAGACTGTCTTAAGGCATCCGGTCTTGAGGAGTTCCAGATAGTTATAGGTGAAGTTGATTATTTCAAAGGTCTGATAGAAGAGGCTGGTCTTGATAATAAGATTGAGAATAAGGTAAGGGATTATATCCAGATTAAGAATTTCTTTGGTCTGTCTGAATATATTTCAGGGCTGGATATGTCTGATAAAACAAGAAATGCGTTAAATGCACTTTCAAGTCTCTTTGGTGGCACAGATATATTTGAAAAAGCAGAAGAACTTACAGATAGTAAGAGAGCTCTTGAGGCTGTAGACAGAATGAAAAAGGTTTATACAGCGCTGACTTATTATGGATATGAGAAGTATGTGAGCTTTGATCTGTCTATGATCAATGGTTATGATTATTATACTGGTATAGTTTTTAGCGGCTATACATACGGTACTGGAAATCCGGTTGTAAAGGGTGGAAGATATAATAATCTTCTGTCACAGTATGGTAAAGAAGCTCCATCTATAGGGTTCTCCATTTATGTAGATGAACTGATGAATGGATTGTCCAGACAGAAAATTCCATTTGCATCAAAGCAGAAGTCGGCACTTATTGTATATACAATTGAACATCAGGAGGCGGCTGTTCTTCTGGCATCAAGTCTTCGCGCAAAAGGAATAATAGCTCAGCTTATTCGTAAATCCAAGAGACACGAGGAAGATGAGTATATGGATTATTCAGATACTTATGATGTTGGAAAGATTTATATAATGCAGAACGAAAAGACTGTTAAGATTATAAGTGCTGACAGAAGTGTTGATGAGGAAAAGGATATAGAGACAATGATAAATGAGCTCTAGTGCATCAGCACTAGTATAAACGGAGGAATTTATGAGATATCTTACATTTGCCCTGGCAAAAGGACGCCTAGCAAAGGAAACGCTAAAACTTCTGGAGAAAATAGGTATTACTTGTGAAGAGATAAATGATCCTAAAACCAGAAAGCTGATTTTTCAAAATGATGAACTTGGAATGAGATTCTTCCTATCAAAACCTAGTGATGTACCTACATATGTTGAGTATGGTGTGGCGGATATAGGTGTTGTTGGAAGAGATACACTCCTTGAAGAAGGGAGAAATCTTTATGAAGTTCTTGATCTTGGTTTTGGAAAATGCAGAATGTGCGTGTGTGGTCCGGAAAGTGCGAGAGAGCTTCTTAGTAAAAATGAGATAATAAGAGTTGCTACAAAGTACCCTAGTATAGCAAAGAATTATTTCAAGGATAAGAAGGATCAGACAGTTGAAATCATTAAGCTGAATGGTTCAGTTGAGCTTGCACCTATAGTTGGATTATCAGAGGTGATTGTCGATATAGTTGAAACAGGATCGACATTAAAGGAAAATGGACTTACTGTTCTGGAGGAAGTTGTACCGCTTTCTGCCAGGGTTGTTGTAAACCAGGTAAGTCTAAGAATGGAACATGAAAGAATTAATAAGCTGCTAACAGACATAAAAGGAGTGTTATAAATTATGAAAATAGTTATGTTAACCAATGATGCTAAAAATCAGCTTATGAATGATCTGTTAAAGAGAACAACAGATGATTATTCAGAGCAGGAGACAATTGTTAAAGAAATTATCAGTGATATACATGACAGAAGAGATGAAGCGCTGTTTGATTACACAAGAAAGTTTGATAAAGCAGATCTGAATGCTGACAATGTCAGAGTAACTCCGGAAGAAATCGAAGCTGCTTATGACGAAGTCGATGAAAAGCTTATCACTGTTATAAGAAAAGCTATTAATAATATAAAGAAATTCCATGAGAAACAGAAGAAAAACAGTTGGATAACTACCGAAGAGGATGGTACTGTTCTCGGACAGAGAATCATGCCTATTGAGTCTGCCGGTGTATATGTTCCGGGAGGAAAGGCTGCATATCCTTCTACTGTTCTTATGAATGTTATCCCTGCAAAGGTTGCGGGTGTCAGCCGTATAGTTATGACTACACCATGTAATTCAGAGGGAAAAGTATATCCTACTACACTTGTTGCGGCAAATGAGGCAGGAGTAACAGATATATTCAAAGTTGGAGGAGCTCAGGCTATAGCAGCTCTTGCCTATGGTACGGAGAGTATTCCAAAGGTCGATAAGATAGTAGGACCTGGAAATA
>DOVG01000256.1 GCA_003520205.1 Lachnospiraceae bacterium | reverse complement strand
GCATCCGAAATCCTGAATCAGAAAGCTATGGATGAGATAGCAGAAAAGCTGGGCGGAGACTTTATTGTTCTTCCAAGCAGTGTGCATGAAACAATAATTCTTCCGAAAGATCAGGGTATGGATTCAAATGAACTTGAAGGAATGGTTCAGCAGATCAATGCCGGAGTCGTAAGTGATGAAGATAAGCTTTTGGATCATGTCTTCCAGTATGATTCAGAATCGCATGAACTTGTGAGGATGGATAAGATGGAAGAGAGAAAACAGGAGAAGGAAACTTCTATCGGAAAAACCGATAAAAGTCAGGATGACCGAGGCGATAAGAAAGCAGAAGCAAAGACTGCTATAAAAGAGGAGAAAGGTCTGAAGTCACTCAAGGATCGTATATCAAATAAGCAGGAAGAAGTTGCAAAGAAAGAGGCAACAAGAAAACCTGCAGCTCAGAAGAGTAAAAAGATGGCAATTGGATAAAAGTAAACTATTATGCATTGATTCCATATGTTATTATGTAATGTATATTAAGGTGTTAGGGGCATTAATGCCCCTGTCCTTAATCACGACAAATAATACTGATTGGAGAATGAAAAGATGAAAGTAGCAACAACTTATGAAAATGGAGAAATATTTCAGCATTTTGGTAGAACACCTCAGTTTAAAGTATATGAAATAACGGATGGAAATATCATTTCAAGTGAAGTGATAGATACGAATGGGACAGGTCATGGTGCATTAGCAGGATTCCTTATGAATCTTGGTGCAGAAGTTTTGATTTGTGGTGGTATAGGTGGCGGTGCTCAGATGGCAATGGCTGAAGCTGGTATTCGACTTTATGCAGGTGCATCTGGTGATGCTGATGAAGTAGTAAAGGCATTTATAGATGGTTCGCTTCCTGAAATAGGAGAAGCAACTTGTGATCATCATGATCACCACGAGGGACATGAGTGTTCTCATGGTGGAAAGTGTCACGAATAAAGATAGAATATTAGATTTGGAGAAATTGTGATAATGACTATTGAAGAGAAAGCGCAGCTTATCATAGATGATATAAAGCAGGAACAGGGGAATAATCCTGTGCACATTTTTAAGATAATCGCTAAAAAAGAATATATAAATATGCACGGCCCAGAACATCATGTGCTTGATGGAGCATGCCTTCTTATGGCGTTTTATAATGCTGGTGGAAAGATTGATATAGATACTAGTCTGGAACAGCTGGTAAAGGAAGGGGTAAGGATGCCAGGAGCTATGTGTGGATTATGGGGAGTATGCGGTGCTATCACTTCGATTGGAGCAGCTTTAGCAATAATTGATGGTACAGGCCCCTTGTCTACAGATGGTACATGGGGGAAACATATGTCATTTACTTCAAAAGCTATTAGTGAACTAGGAAAAATCAATGGACCTAGATGTTGTAAAAGAGATGCTATGGTAGCATTTAAGAATGGTACGGAATACGTTAATTCGCATTACGATGTAAAACTGGAGTATGAAGATCAGGAATGTGAGTTTTCGAATCAGAATCAACAATGTATAAAAGAAAGATGCCCGTTTTATAAGGCGGAGAGGATGTAGCTTTGAACATAATAGCAGTAGGTATGGGTGGCTTCATAGGTGCGGTGCTTCGTTACCTTATTGGACTAATACCGGTTAAAGAAACAATGGTATTTCCAGTCAAAACATTTTGTATAAATATTATTGGATGCCTTTTGATTGGACTTATAACGGTTCTGGCGTCCAGAAATCCGGAAATTAATCCGAAATGGATACTTTTCCTGAAAGCCGGAATCTGTGGTGGATTTACTACATTTTCAACATTTGCACTGGAAACAACTGATCTTATTAAAGGTGGTCATATGGGAATAGCTTTTCTATATGCAATACTCAGTGCTACTATAGGCGTTGCTGTAATCTTTGGAATAGATATTGTTGCAGGAAAACAATGAAACTTTTATTGATTGTTTCACTTTAATAGTGATAGTTGTAAAAAGAGATGGATAAAATGAGTAATTTATAAATGTTTATTTCAGGAGATGAGCTGAAGAAGCTCCCAACAGAGGTATATTATTCAGAAGAGCAGAATGCTAAAAAGTGTTACTGCTATCCTGAAGTAGGTAATCTTCCTAGCAAGGAAAATGAAATCGTAAGAAAATCTCGAACTTAATTACATACTTCCAATGAATAAATATCTTGAAATGAAAGGCGAGAAGGGGGCTATGAGAACCCTGATCGATGTTGAGGATGATAAGGAAGCAGCATTTGATAATTGGATTCAGGAATACACAAATACAGAAGCTTCAGGTATAAGTTATACATCAAAGGGAAGCGTAATTGCAGAGTACAAGTCACTTAGCGATACAATAGAGATGGTAGGTGTAGTTCTTGCAGTTATCCTTGAACTTATCGGACTTATGAACTTTGCAAATACAATGGTAACATCTATTATCGTAAGAAGCAGAGAGCTTGCAATGCTTGAAGCTGTCGGAATGACAGGTGCACAGCAGAAGTGTAAGCTTATGAAGGAAGGTTTTAAATATTTCATCTGGACAGCAGTAGTATCAGTAGCTATATCATCTATCATGAGTGTTTCAGTTGTCAGATTCCTTGCAGATGCACTTGGAATGTTTGTTTGGAGATTTACACTTATGCCTTTAGGCGTATGTCTTCCACTCATCATGGTACTCATTATCATTATTCCTGTTATTGCACATAACAGACTCAGCAAGAGAAGCGTTATAGACAGACTTAGAGTTGAGTGAAACAATATAGGTAATATGAAATAATATATAACAAATAAATTAGTTGTTCCCAGCCTGTCGGGTTAATGAGAGAGTTACCCGGCAGGCTCCTTTTTATGGGACGTTCAAGGATTTGATTTTATGCTATAATGGTTTATATTTTGTTTAGTAAAAAAGTGATAACAATAGGAGTACTGATTGTAGATATGGGAACTAAGAAAAAAGTTATAATAATACTTCTGTTTCCAATTGTTTTGATGACCTTTGCCATATGCAATGGCTTTTTTCTGGATACCCTTTTGGAAGCAATTGTCAGAAAGATGATTTCACCGGACCTTGGAATTATTGGCTCAATAACTGTGATTTCGGGTATTGTCGAGATTACATTAATGCATGGGCTGCTAAAAGGTTATGATAAGATTGCTGAGAATAAGAAAACCTTGAAATGGTATTTTGATAAGCAGCTGATCCCAATGTATGTGGTGGGAATCACAAGTGCACTGGTGCTCATAACGACGAGATACGATGATAATGAGGGATTATATCTTGTCGTAGGAGTTGCCCTGTTCCCGCTGATGGGTATTGCTGCTACGCCCAATATAGTGCGTTATGCACTGCGGGAAATGAAGGATTGGAAAAATGCATTTTACAAGAGGGGGAATCTTAACAAACATAAAGATTCGAAGGACTTTTACAGAATAAGAAAACCACTGCCGTGTGAAGGAAGAATGTGCTTTACGGTGGTGAGGAACCAACTCATAATTTTGGTGGGAGTGATACTAATTATGCTCCTGATAGTTTATGCGTATATCGCTTCCAGGAGTGTTCCTGATTCTGTACCTAAAGGTGATATAGCGCATGCAATAATATTTGTTAAGCGTAGAAGAGGCCAGGGACCGCTGTTCTTCATGATGATATTTGTAGTCACATTTGCTATTCCGATCATTGCATATTGTATAACCTACGCGGTAAACAAACTGAGAGTAATATTACGGCATGAATATATAGCATATCACGTGATTGTAAAGAAGGTTGAAGACTCCACCGTAACCGTTGAACGGGATGGCAAAGTGTTTCATTACAAGGATTGTTCATGTGTTGGTATACGGGAGAAGAAGATAAACAATACCGGGGCAACTCTTGTTTTTATCCCGGACGATGTTCTGCTCATCCCGGATGAGGTAGTAAAAAAATGAAATTTAGCAAATTTCTAAAAATATTATCAATTGTATTATTCATATTGGGATGTGTATTTTTGGTGCTCTAGGCTATTGATGATAAGAATTATGACAAGGAAGTCGCTGCCGTTGTCACGTATGTTGAATCACATAAATCAGATGACGGCCATTATCAGTATAATGCGCATTGCAAATATAAAGTTGGAAAGAAAGAATATACTTATGAAACAGGCTGGTCAAAAGTTAAGTATAAGGAGAATGATGAAATTACGATACACATTAATTCTGACTATCCGGAAAAAGCGAATAGAACAGTATAGGAGAAGCAATTAATATGAAGATAGAATATAGGCAAGCTGTTATAGAAGACGCAGAGGTATTGATAGATATTTATAATTCTGCCTATTATGACGATTATTTACGATATGGCTACTGCCCAGGATATGGAATCACAAAAGAAGGGATGGAGGATTCTATAAGAGTGTTCTCTAAATATATCATTATGTGTGATGACATGCCGGTTGGTTGTGTTTCCAGTAAGCAAGTGAAAACAGGGGTGTATGAGGTTGCCAATTTGTGCATTATTCCAGAGTATCAAGGCAAAGGAATAGGGACTCAAGCAATTCAGTTTTTCAAGACAATTCTTGATGATTGGAAGATACTCACTTTAGTAACACCATTAGACAAGGAACAAAATGTAAAGTTTTATACTGAAAAATGTGGATTTCGTATAGAATCAACAGAAAGAGATGGCGATGTTGAACTTGCTCGATTTGTTATGGAAAGATAAATCAGAATAAATAATTCTATGGGGAAAATAATAAGGAACAAATATGGCTGAGGAATTTTTAACATTAATGGCAGATCTAGATGATGAATCACAACGAATACTATCCGGGTGGTATGAGAAATTGCAGGTTAAAGGCTTTAATGGAGTGCAGACACCTGGTTTACCATTTCATATAAACGATTGATGTGACCGAAAAAGTATATGTGCCAATTGAGAAGAAGATTAATCTGACGATTAAAGAAGCTGCGGAGTATTCAAATATCGGAATTAATAAGATAGCAGAACTGCTTCGTAATCCGATGTGTAACTTTGTTTTATACATTGGAAATAGGAAATTAGTAAAGAGAAAAGAATTTGAACTGTATCTTTCGTCGGTATGGGAAATATGACATAAGAGGTGCTGTGTTTTACGCCAAATAGGTTTGAAAAGTATACTGTTTTATGGTATTATAACTCAGTTATACTAAGCTCTTAAAGGAAAGAAGGAAATATTATGAAACTAGGTATAGTCGGATTACCAAACGTCGGAAAATCTACATTATTTAATTCACTTACAAAAGCAGGAGCACTTGCTGCTAACTATCCATTTGCAACAATTGACCCCAATGTGGGAATAGTTGCGGTTCCGGATGAGAGGCTGGACGTGCTTACTAAAATGTATAATTCGGCAAAAACTACTCCGGCAACTATAGAATTTGTTGATATAGCAGGGCTTGTAAAGGGGGCTTCCAAGGGTGAAGGACTGGGAAATCAGTTCTTGGCAAATATCAGAGAGTGTGATGCTATAGTCCATGTAGTAAGATGTTTTGATGATACTGATGTAGTTCATGTGGATGGTTCTGTTGACCCTATCAGAGATATAGACACAATCAATCTTGAATTGATATTTTCTGATCTGGAAGTACTGGAAAGAAGAATATCCAAGACTATAAAACTTTCACGTAATGATAAAATGGCGGCGAAGGAGCTTGAGTTTCAAAATAGAATTAAAGCTCATCTTGAAGCAGGGAATCCGGTTAGAACTTTTGAGATAAATGAAGCGGATGATGATGAAAAGTCATGGATTAAAGAATACTGTCTTTTGACTGAAAAGAAAGTTATATATGCTGCAAATGTAAGCGAGGATGACATGGCAGATGATGGGGCTTCAAATGATTATGTAGCTAAGGTACGTGATTATGCAGCAAAAACAGAGGCACAAGTATTCACAGTATGTGCTCAGATGGAAGCAGAAATATCTGAACTTGATGATGAAGAAAGAAAAATGTTTCTTGAGGACTTAGGACTTAAAGAATCAGGTCTTGATAAGCTTATAAAAGCCAGTTATACACTTCTTGGACTTATAAGTTACCTGACTGCGGGTGAAACTGAATCAAGAGCCTGGACTATAACAAAAGGAACTAAAGCTCCTCAGGCTGCGGGTAAGATTCACTCGGATTTTGAAAGAGGATTTATCAAGGCTGAAGTTATAGCTTATGACGATCTTATTCGTGAGGGAAGTATGACTGCTGCAAAAGAAAAAGGTCTTGTCCGTCAGGAAGGAAAAGAATATGTAATGAAAGACGGAGACGTCGTACTGTTTAAATTTAACGTGTAGAAAGCATTAAGCAGTGCAGTGACAGGGATAAAAGCATACATA
>DOVG01000193.1 GCA_003520205.1 Lachnospiraceae bacterium | reverse complement strand
ACCCTATGGTTGGTATGACAGTTTCAACAGCAGTTTCTATTGAAGAGGCTGCAAAGGCAGGTAAATTCTAATTTTAGATTTATTTGTAGAATGATTAAACCTGCTGAGTTTATCTCAGCAGGTTTATATGTTGTAATTTAAGAAGTTACTATATATTTTATATTTCTTTCGCTGAAAGGAAAGAGTCACATGCGTTTTTATCTTGCACTGTATATAGCTAAGGTAATATCTAAGATTTTGCATCTTGTTGCAAAAGAGCGTGGAACAATATTTCCAGGTATGATTGCACTGAAAATCGATCCTGATTTTTTGTCCCATGTAAAAGGAATCAATTCTGAAAAGGTAGTATTTGTTACAGGTACTAATGGAAAGAGTACTACTACTAATCTTATCAATCATGTTCTGACACATTCCGGTCTGAAGGTTTCCTCAAATCTGAAAGGAGCTAATATGCTGACAGGAGTGACTACAGCACTTCTGGGAGATATATCCCTTTCCGGAAAGATAACTACAGATGCAATAGTTATGGAGACTGATGAAAGATATGTTTCCCTTATAAGACAGCAGCTTCCGGCAAAATATGTATGCATAACTAATGTTCAGAAGGATCAGGCTCAAAGGAATGGTGAGCCTTCTTATATACTTGATAAGCTTAAGAGAGTTGTTAGTTCAGATGTAACTCTTTTTGTAAATAAGAATGATCCGAATTCTTATTCACTTAGTACTATGACAAAAAATGTAATCAGTTATGGAGTCGCTGAGAATAGTCATTCTTATAACAAAGGTGACGATTTCTTCTCGGTAAGCCAGCCTTGTCCATGCTGCCATAATCCATTACATTTTAAAACTTATAATATTGAAAATATCGGTCCCTTTGAGTGCCCTGAATGTGGCTTCGGAGGCGATGTAAAAACAGACTATCTGGCTGAAAATGTTGATTTTGAAGGTAAGACATTTGAGGTAGATGGATATAAATATGATTTTAATTTTAATACAGCTTATTTCCTTTATTGTTATATATTAGCAATAGCTGTAAGTGAGGAAATAGGTATTCCAAAGAAGAAAATAGCCGCTGCATTAACAGCGTTTAAGAATATAAGAGGAAGACTTGAGACGAGGAAGATAGCCGGAAAGACTCTTCATTATATCAAGATGAAGCAGGAAAACTCTGAAACAACACAGTCTTCTCTAAATCTTATAGCAAGAGACAAGAATAAGAAGATCTTTATGATAGGATATGATGAATATCTGGATTTCTTTCCACCTCTTGTAATATCATTTTATCCATTTGATTACGATCCGAGAGGGATACTTCATTCAGGCGTAAAAAAATGGATATGTATGTCTACCGCTATGGGACATGCGGTTGCACTTAGATTCTTATATGATGGTTTTGATGAGAAGGATCTTATAGTGCTTCCGGACAGTAAGGAAGAGACCATAGAAAAGGCTTTATCTGAAATACCCGGAGATGAGCCTGTTTATCTGGTAGAAGAGATTCCATATTGGAAGAAATGAGGAATGTAGAATTGGGTAATTTTGCTCTCTTTAATGAGATTCGGGATAAAAGTCAGAATAAGGATATAGAGATAAATAATCATAAGGCACTTAATGTTTCATCAGAGACCAGAGGTGTTCACATAGCGTGGATGTTTCCGGATGTCCTTAATATGCATGGCGGAAGAGGAGATGCTATGGCGCTTCTTCATTTCTCTAATCTTATGAAACTACCATGCACTATCAGAAGAATTAACAGACTTCATGATGAGATACCTTTTGAATGGGCGGATATGATATTTTTTCCAAGTGGAGATTTAAGCTCTATGGCGGATGTGTGTAAGGTTCTTACTGCCCAGAAAGATAAATTCATTAATTTTGCAGAAAAAGGAAAAGTCATACTTGCTACAGGAAGTACCGGTGCGGTATTGGCTGAGAAAACAGTTTTTCTGGATGGTCACAGTTTTTCCGGGCTTGGACTTCTCGGAATGGGAATGAAACAGCGGGAGAAAGTTCATGGTGATGATCTCTGGATAGAAGTATCAGAAGGGAAGGAACTTCTGGGAACGCAGATACAGTTAGCGGATGTTATTCTCAGAGATGAACAGAAGCCTCTTGGAAAGACTATATATGGTCGTGGAAATTCCGGCAAAGGACAGGAAGGGGCAAGAAAGAATAATGTTATCTTTACACATCTTCTTGGACCAGTGCTTGCAAAAAATCCATGGTTTACTGAGGAACTGTTAAAAACAGCTGCGTCTTCGGCTGGTATATCAGTTGATAACTATAAGCTTGATCTTGAAGATGTGCTTTTGGAGCAAAGTGCTTTGGAAGATCATAGAACATTCGTTCAGAAGAAGATGAACGGTGAAATATCGTAATTACTTAGAATGGTAAAGTGTTTTATCCGCTTATCTGATGCAGGTAAGCGGATTTATTATTTAATATCATGACGTAGGTGTCAAAAATAAGATGATATTGAACAGGTGGGTAATATGTCTATAGAAAAAGAAAATGTAAAACTGTTAATAGTTGAGGATGATAATGAAATTGGAGATATTCTTGATAAATTTCTTACTAAAAATGAATACTCGGTAGATAGGGCATTTAATGGTCTGGAAGCCTTAAGTAAGATAGAACAAAATGAATATTCGCTGGTTCTTCTTGATATTATGCTTCCTTTTAAAAGTGGTGATCAGGTTCTCAAAAGCATCAGAGAATCCTGTACGATTCCGGTAATAATTATATCAGCCAAGGATATGATTCAGACTAAAATCGATGTGATGCGAATGGGTGCTGATGACTATATAACCAAACCATTTGATCTAGATGAGGTTCTGGTCAGAATAGAGGCTGTCTTAAGACGTTCAACAGGATATACGAATGCACGCGGTAATACAAATGCTGATGAAAAAGTAATCAGGCATAAGAATATAGAATTGAATCAGGATTCTGCAAGAGTATATGTGAATGGGAAGGAGCTGATACTTACATCTAAAGAGTTTGCTATATTAGAACTTCTTCTTTCGCATCCTGATAAAATGTTTTCAAAGTCCAATATCTATGAATCTGTGTGGGATGATGCTTATATATACGACGACAATACTCTGATGGTTCATATTAGTAACCTTAGAAATAAGCTTAAAGAATATGATACAGAGGAATATATTGAAACTATATGGGGAATGGGATACCGTCTGGCAAAGTAAGATTAAGGCATATTATAAAGATTTATAAAGTTAAAGAATGAATTTAAGTTTTTCTTAAGAGATGATTTTTAATATATATTCATACAGTTGATACAGCTGAATATTTACTTGAAACATCTTATTAAGAAAGGAAGAATTATGGATTATATCATGGAACTTGACGGACTTACAAAGTCCTTCAAGAAGAAAAAAGCAGTTGATAACTTTTCGCTTAAAGTTGAAAAGGGTCATATCTGCGGACTTATCGGACCTAATGGTGCCGGTAAAACAACTATAATGAGAATGATGGCTGCTCTCACAGAGCCTGATTCGGGAGATATGAAATTTTTCGGCTCTACAGATCTGGACGCTGCTAGAAAAAGAATGAGCTTTATAATCGAAGAGCCTTATATGGAAAGAAGTATGACGGCTCATGAGAATATGCAGTATCTCAGATATGTACGTGGAGTTGCAGATGAATCAAGAATTGACAGTCTGTTGGAGTTTGTGGGGCTTGAAGATGTTGGAAAAAAGAAAGTTGATCAATTCTCATTAGGTATGAGACAGAGACTGGGGATTGCTATGTCACTTATTTCAAAACCTGAGATTATGGTTTTGGATGAACCGATAAATGGTCTTGATCCGGAAGGTATTATAGATATAAGAAAAATGCTGCTTAAACTGGCGCAGGAGGAGAAAATCAGTATTCTTATATCCAGTCATATTCTTAAGGA
>DOVG01000222.1 GCA_003520205.1 Lachnospiraceae bacterium | reverse complement strand
TATTTATACTTGAGGCAAGGAAGGCAGCGCTTTTTCTCTTTGCCATAATTCTAGGAATCTTTTACCCTGTTTACAGAAATAAAGTTGTAAATGGGCGAATGGGACTTGGAATAGTCTGCACACTGCTCACTTGTTTTGCATGGATAATGCTGGGAGTTACTGCCGGACAGGCTGTTACTAGGTATGGAAAGACAATTATTTATACCGAAGATGAATACACAAGACATGCGGCTGTAGAGCTGATGGAGCAGCAGGATGAAAATGGAAAACCTCTGGGAACGACAATAAAATCTCTTGAAAACAAAGGTATTCAGGAGATAGAAGCCTTATCTGAAGGCGGGAAAGAGAGCATAGTTATTTCAGGTACAGGTCCCAAGGAAGTTAATATTGGTAACACAAATTATAATAATCCAAATGGAATAAATATAGATCTTTCATTTGAAAAAAATGCAAAGAATAATATATATGAGATAAAGGAAATATCCTTTGATGGTACGCCGCTTACAGATTCTCAAAAGAAAAAATTATGGGCAACTGTAACAAAGTAAATGTGATTTTACCTCTGGGAAAAGGATAAATATATGAGTGCATATGTTGAATTTAAAGATGTAAAGAAAATATATAAGACCGGCGAGGTTGAGATACAGGCGCTTCGCGATGTAAGCTTTGAAATACAGAAGGGAGAATTCTGTGTAATAGTAGGTGCATCAGGCGCAGGAAAGACGACTATTCTCAATATTCTCGGTGGTATGGATACCATGTCCTCGGGACAGGTAATCATAGATGGAAATGACATATCCACGTATAAGAAAAAGGAACTGACAGCGTACAGGCGATACGATGTTGGTTTTGTATTCCAGTTTTATAATCTTGTTCAGAATCTGACGGCACTCGAAAATGTGGAACTTGCATCGGAACTCACAAAGGATCCTATAGATGCAGCTACGGTTCTTACAGAGGTAGGGCTGGAGGACAGAATGAAGAATTTTCCTGCACAGCTTTCCGGAGGAGAACAGCAAAGAGTTGCTATAGCCAGAGCGCTTGCAAAGAATCCGAAGCTTCTTCTGTGTGATGAACCTACTGGTGCGCTGGACTATAATACAGGAAAATCAGTTCTGAAGCTTCTTCAGGATACTTGCAGGAAAAATGGTATGACGGTTATAGTTATAACACATAATCAGGCAATTACCGCTATGGCTGACCGTGTCATAAAGGTTAAGAGTGGAACTATATCAAGCGTTAAAATGAATGATAGTCCCGTGGACATATCTGAAATAGAATGGTAAAAAAACTGCATGAACAGAAAACTCAGAAAAACAACAATTAGAGAGATAAAACATACATTTGGCCGCTTCTTTGCTATTTTTGCAATTATAGCTCTGGGAGTTGGCTTTTTTTCAGGTGTAAGAGTAACTACACCTGCAATGGTCCATACGGTAGATGTATATTATAAAGAAAATCAGCTGTTTGATTATCGTCTGGTTTCTACTCTGGGCTGGGAGCAGGAAGATGTAGAGGATATACTGAAACATGATGATGTAAGATATGCAGAGGGCGCTATATCAGTAGATGCCATGTGTGTTTATGCAGATCAAAATGATACTAAAAGTGCAGATGGAGTGAATTCTGAATATGTATTCAAGTTTCACTCTATTACAAAAGATATGAATAAACTTCAGGTAGTAAAGGGAAGACTCCCGGAAGCTGAGGATGAATGTGTAATTGATTCGGCAATGGGGGATAAGCCTGCTCTGGGTGAAACTATAGAGCTTCTGGAGGCTAATGAAGAAGATACTTTGGATCTCTTCAAAAATAAGAAACTGAAGGTTGTTGGATGGGTTGATTCCTCATATTATATCAATTTTGAAAGAGGAACGACTTCTATAGGAACAGGAACCATCAATGGGTTTATATATGTACCTATGAGCGCTTTTGACTCTGATATATATACTGAAATATTCGTAAAGCTGGATCAGGATTATGAGCTTTATTCCAGACAGTATAAGGATTACATGAAGGAAAGAAAGGACGAATGGAAGGACTTTGCGAAGACTCAGGCAGATAAAAGGTACAAGCGTCTTATCGATGATGCCCAGAAGGAAATCGCTGATGCTGAACAGGAATTTAAGGATAAAAAGGCAGACGGTGAGAAAGAACTTGCAGATGCCAGGACTGAGCTGGATGATGGAAAGAAGAAGCTGAGTGATGCTGATGCAGAGCTCCTGGATGCAAGGGAAACCCTGGATGATTCTAAAATCAAGCTGGGTGATGCTTCATCTAAATTAGTGGATGCAAAGTCAGAGCTGGACGATGGAAAAGAAGAACTGGACAAGGCTAAAAAGGAACTGGATAAGGCATTAAGTGAACTGACAAAAGGAAAAGACGAACTGGATGATGCCAAGGCAGAACTGGATAAAGCTAAATTAGAAATAACTGCTGGAGAGACCGAGATAGCTTTAGGTCAGGCAACTATAGACACTGCAAAGGCAGCGCTTGATGTGAGTGAGGAGGAACTGGTAAAACAGGAAGAGGCATTTGAGGCTAAGGAAGCTGAATATAATGAGCAGATGAAAAGTCTGGAACCTATATGGGATAGCCTTCCGGATGATCAGAAGGCTGCGCTTGAACAGGCAAAGAAGCAGCTGGATGCAGGAAAGAAAGTTCTGACTGAATCAAGGGCGGCTCTTGAGGCAGGCAAAGCAGAGATAGCTGCAAAGCAGAAGGTTCTGGATAAATCAAAAGAACAGCTGGAAGCTGGAAAAGAAAAATATGAAACGGGAAAAGCTGAGTACGAAAAAGGTAAGAAGAAATACGAAAAAGGAAAAGCTGAGTATGAAAAGGGTAAGAAGAAATACGAAGCCGGTTTAAAGGAATATGAAAAAGGAAAGTCTGAATATGAAGAGGGGCTTTCGGATTATTATGATGGAAAACAAAAATATGAAGATGGCGAGAAAGAATACGCAGATGGTCTGAAGGAATATGAGGATGGCGTAAAGGAGTATGAAGATGGTCTAAAAGAATACGAGGATGGTGTTAACGAATTTAATGAGAAAATAGCTGACGCTGAGAATAAGATAGCTGATGCCAAGCAGGAACTGGCAGATGTAGAAAAACCGGATACATTTGTTCTTGAGAGAAATACAAATATAGGTTATTCATGCTTTGAAAATGATTCAGAGATAGTTGCGCAGGTTGCAAAGGTGTTTCCGGTATTCTTTGTTTTGGTTGCTGCACTGGTATGTATAACTACCATGAGTCGAATGGTAGAGGAGCAGAGAACTCAGATAGGAGTTCTGAAAGCTCTGGGATATTCGGAAAGAGCAGTAATGAGTAAATATATGTTTTATTCCGGCAGTGCTGCATTTATGGGCTGTGCCATAGGGTATCCGATAGGAATTATTCTGTTCCCGGGAGTTATATGGCATACTTACCAGCTTATGTATCATGCACTTCCGATGAAATATATATTTGACTGGAAGCTTGCACTGGCTTCATTTACAGCGGCTATGCTATGTTCACTCGGAACTACATGGATGTCCTGTAGATATGAGCTGGGAGAAACGGCGGCAAGCCTTATGAGACCTAAGGCGCCAAAGGCTGGAAAGAGAGTTTTCCTTGAATATATACCTGCGGTTTGGAATCGCCTGAAATTCCTTCACAAGATATCCATAAGAAATCTGTTCAGATATAAGGGACGTTTCTTTATGATGATAATAGGTATCGGTGGATGTACAGCGCTTCTGGTTGCCGGTTTTGGTATCAGGGACTCTGTAGGAGACTTTGCTGAAGTTCAATACGAAGAGATACTTATAGCAGATGCATCCATAAGTATAAAGGATGTTGAGGGGGATAAGATTCCTGAAGAACTGTCCCACCTGCTTAAGGACAGCTGCAAAGACAGCCTTCTTATGTATCAGGCATCCTGGGATATGCTGTCAGGCGATTATGTGAAAGAAACGACACTGATTTCACTTAATGAGAATAAGGGACTTGAAAAATATATGAAGCTTCATACCAGAGATGGCGTAGAACTTGGATATCCGGGACCTGGTGAAGTATTTCTCTGCGAGGCTCTATCTGATCGTTATGACGCTGAAGTAGGAGATGATATAATCTTCAGAAATGAGGACATGAAGGAGATTCATGTAAAAGTGGCGGGCGTTTTTGAAAATCATGTATTTAATTATGCCTTTATATCTAAAGAAACAATGGAAGAAGAACTGGGTGAGCCTCTGGATATGAACTCGGCATTTGTTAATTTCAAAGATGGTGAAGATATATATAAGGCTCAGACAGCTCTGGGCAAGAATGAAAATGTAACCGGAGTGACTCTCTATGAAGAGTTCAAAGAAAGAATGTCTAAGATGATGAGTCGTCTGGATTATATAGTTCTGGTTGTAATATGCTCGGCGGCAGGACTTGCATTTGTAGTTTTGTACAACCTGACAAATATCAATATAACCGAAAGACTTAGAGAGATAGCAACCATCAAAGTACTAGGTTTCTTCAGAAATGAAACCTCTGCTTATGTTTTCAGAGAGAACTTTGCACTTACTGCATTTGGTGTGGCATTTGGATTAGTTCTGGGCATATTCTTCCATAAATACATAATGAGCCAGATAGTAGTTGATATGGTTGCATTTAAGACTACTATACTTCCTATGACCTTTGTACTTAGTGTAGTTCTTACCTTTGTCTTTACTATAATCGTAAATGCTGTCATGGGATTAAAACTTGAGAAAATAAATATGGCAGAGTCACTTAAATCAGTTGAGTAAAATAATATATATGATATACTGAAGAAAGTCTGAGGGTTTTAGCCCGAAGGATGACATGCGGGAAGTTTCAGTTATTCATTATTCAGGAGGTTAATATGGCAGATACGGAAAAAGAAAAGAAAAAGTTTAAATGGTGGAAAATCCCACTATGGATTATTCTGATAGCTATACTTGTTGCCGGTGGATATGTAGCATATGTATTTTTGTCATATTCCAGAATAGAAGATAATCTTGCTCTTCAGCCGGAAGGCAGCTCCGGGGAAGTGGCAAAGGTTGGAGAAGAGTATACCATTGTCTCTTATAATCTGGGCTTTGGCGCATATACGGATGACTTTACATTTTTCATGGATGAAGGTAAGGAAAGCCGTGCCAGATCTAAGGACAGTGTTATTAACTGTATCAATAATACTACTGATACTGCACTCTCATTTAATCCGGACATTGTTTTGTTCCAGGAAGTAGATATCGGTTCGACCAGAAGTTTTCAGGTTGAACAGCGAAATATTATAAATGATAAGTTTGCTGCTGCAGGGACATACGATAACGTATTTGCACAGAATTATAATTCTGCATATCTCATGTATCCTGTTACAAAGCCTCATGGTGCATCAAAGTCAGGTATTCTGACGGAGAGTAGATTTGATATCACTTCTGCTCTCAGAAGAAGTCTTCCTATAGCTACAGGCTTTAAGAAGGTTCTTGATCTGGACAGATGTTACAGCATATCAAGAATTCCGGTAGAGGATGGTAAAGAGCTTGTACTCATCAATCAGCATCTGTCAGCATATGGTACTGATGCGGCGCAGGGAAATGCGCAGCTGGAGATGCTTTTTGAAGATATGAAAGCGGAGTATGATAAAGGAAATTATGTTATCTGCGGTGGTGATTTCAATCATGACTTTACAGTAGGTTCAAAGGAATACTTTAATCCGGGTACTGATAAAACCTATACCTGGTGTGAACCATTTCCAGATGATATCATACCTGACGGCTTCACTAAATGTACTAATTATGCAGAGGGTATGATACCTTCTACCAGATATACAAATGAACCATATGTTCCGGGAAAGAGCTTCACAGTTATATTGGACGGGTTTATCGTATCAGATAATATAACCTGCAAGTATGTACAGAATATAGACGAGGCATTTAAGTATACTGATCATAACCCGGTTGTTATGAAATTCGAGCTGGGTAAAACAGAAACTATAGAAGATTAATTGGGGGTTAATAAAATGGGGATGCAATTAAAAAATGATGGTTCAAATAATCCGACTGATGAAGAACCAGTAAGCAGATTTATGGACGACAGCGTGGATGTTAGTCAGGAGGAAAGCAAGTTCAGAGGTGGTATAGGAGATGGCACTGTAGATATAGATAAGATAAATGATCTTCCTGCATATACGGCGCCGCCAGTGATGAATGAAGGCGGAGTCGGAGCAGCATCCGGAGCTCAGCGTAGATCCATTATATATAAAGTGATTGGTCTTGCTTTGCTTCTTGTTGCAATTATTTTTATAGCCAGGGGCGTTAAGTATATGACGGGTTCAGGCGGTAAGGATATAACAGATGAGCTGACTAAAACAGAGGAAGAAATCGCGAGTGATATGAAAATCAAATTCGAGGATAATGATGCCAGACTCAGAGCCATACCTCAATATGCAAAGGGGACTGTAACTGTAAGATCGGGAAAAGACCTTCATATAGTTTATCTGAATGATGAGCAGATGGGGGTGAATTCGGACAGTCGTAAATACCGTTTCTTTGGTGTAGGAATAAATGATCCTGAAAAGACTGCTCTTAATAAGATGACTTATCAATATGAAGACTGCATAGTGATTGCAAATGATCTGATAGCAGGTAATTCTGATACTTTCTTTTATTACAATAAGAAAAATAATGATGCGTTTGTTCTGGCTATAAACAAAAACTCAGCCAGAGTTGTTAATATGACATACTTCACTGATTGTAAGAAGATGCTTGCGGGATTAAATTAGGTTAACTCAAAAAAACATATTTTTTTAGCTTTTAAGATTGAAACATAGACATATTTAAGCTATTATAAAAACTAGACTGGCCTCGTCTTTTGGGACAGGCTCAAAATATATAAAGAGAGGAATAGTTTAATGGAAATTAAGGAACTTGCTATTACTGCCAACAAAATCAGGCAGGGCATCCTGACAGCTACATTTAATGCTAAGTCAGGACATCCGGGAGGATCACTCTCAGCTACAGAGATATTTACTTATCTCTATTTTCAGGAAATGAATATTGATCCGGCAAATCCTAAGAAGGAAGACAGAGATCGTTTCGTTCTTTCAAAGGGACATGTTGCGCCAGGTCTTTATTCAACGCTTGCTAATAGGGGATTTTTCCCAGTTGAGGATCTTGCTACTCTTAGACATGTAGGTTCATATCTTCAGGGACATCCAGATATGAAGCATATTCCGGGAGTTGACATGTCATCAGGATCACTCGGACAGGGACTGTCATGTGCTGTTGGTATGGCACTTGCAGGAAAGCTTAAGGGTGCAGATTATAACGTATACGCACTCCTTGGTGATGGAGAGATTGAAGAGGGTCAGATCTGGGAAGCTGCTATGTTTGCAGGACACAGAAAGCTTGACAATCTCATTGTATTCGTAGATAACAATAACCTTCAGATAGATGGTCCTATCGATCAGGTATGTTCACCATATCCTATTGATAAGAAGTTTGAAGCATTCAATTTCCATGTTCAAAATATTGATGGACATGACTTTGCAGCAATCGCTGCTGCAGTTGACGCAGCTAAGGCAGCAAAGGGAATGCCAAGCGTGATAGTAGCTCATACTACAAAAGGTAAGGGTGTTTCATTTATGGAGAACCAGGTTGGATGGCATGGTAAGGCTCCAAATGAAGAGGAATATAATCAGGCTATGGAAGAACTCAGAAAGGAGGCAGAAGAGTTATGTCAGATGTAAAGATTGCTACCAGAGTAAGCTACGGTAATGCTCTTAAAGAAATAGCTGCTGAATATGATAACTTAGTTGTACTTGATGCCGATCTCGCTGCTGCAACACAGACAGGTATATTCAAGAAGGAATATCCTGACAGACATATTGATTGTGGTATAGCTGAGTGCAACATGATGGGTATCGCTGCCGGTCTTTCAACATGTGGATTCGTTCCATTTGCAAGTTCTTTTGCAATGTTCGCAGCAGGGCGTGCTTTCGAACAGGTTCGTAATTCTATCGGTTATCCACACCTTAATGTTAAGATTGGTGCAACACATGCTGGAATATCAGTTGGTGAGGACGGAGCTTCTCATCAGTGTAATGAAGA